>NYTO01000036.1 GCA_002683535.1 SAR116 cluster bacterium | reverse complement strand
CTGGCCGCGATGCGTTGCAGGGCAGAGCGGGTATCCGGCGCATCACCTATGTTTGCCGGGTCATCTGGCGGGCCAATAATGACAAAGTCATTATACATCAGTTCGCGTCGCTGCAGCCCGTATCCCTGTTGAATGAAGCGCAACTCGGCGGCGCGTGCATGCACGATCACCAGGTCACCATCACAATTTTGCGCGTTTTTCAGCGCTTGCCCTGTGCCAACAGCAATAACCCGCACCGCAATGCCTGTCTCGGCCGTAAAAGCGGGTGCGACATGTCTGTAAAACCCGGAATTCTGTGTTGATGTTGTTGATTGCACGATGATGGATCGGGCCGGTTCGCTCGCCAGTGCGGATGACGTCAGTGCTGTCAGCAATGCCAGCGCCCGTGACGATAGTCTCGGCAAGGATATATTCATNATGCAGATCANNCCCGGCCAGTCGTCTGGCCAATCGNNCGGTCAATCGCGGCAAGCTGCCTTGTCACCGACGCCCTNNCTGTTTCAATCGCCTGCATCTTGACCGGGCCAAAGCCGCGGATATCACCTGCNGCGCCCAGAATGCCATGCCATGCCGNCGGGTCNTCGCTGCTGTCATAGTGGGCCATCAGGTCAAGATACCAGTCGATCAGCGCNCGTTCCTGCTTGCGGTCATGCTGATAGCNGAACGGATCAAAACGGCTGCCCCGCACCGCCTTGCCGCGNGCCAGCAGGGGGAACAGATATTTGATCNGGCGCATTGCTNTCTTTTTTGGCCGGCCGCGCGCATCAGTCTGCCGTGTCAGAAACGGNACCACCATATGATTGACGGTGCGATAGCCCGGCGCAAACTGGCCGTCCAGCGACGCGCCAAAATCTGTCCGTGCGTGAAGGCGTGCCACCTCATATTCATCCTTGTAGGCCATCACACGGTACAGCTCGCGCGCCACGATGCACCGCAGGGCCTCATCATCACAGNNCGCTGCAAACGCATNAAGACGGGCGCNGTAGANATCGGCATAGGCAGCATTCTGGTAATCGGTCAGCAGGCCCGCNCGGTGATTGACGATCTGCGCGTAATCCTGCGGGACTGGTGCGGTGCTGGTGGCTGGCAGCAATGNTTCNGTCACACTGTCTGGTGCNGCGATCATCANCCGCCCGATATCAAAGGCCAGCCGGTTCATCTCCGGCTTGACGCCGTTCAGTTCAATGGCCCGGAAAACAGCNTCGATCGACACCGGGACCGCGCCGTTCTGCCAGGCAGCGCCCAGCATCATGATATTCGCATACACAACATCCCCAAGCGCCGCCTCGGCCACATAGGTGGCGTNGAACCCGCTGATCCCGTCGCTGCCAGTTGCCAGCGCAATGGCGGCCAGCCTGTCATCNATCTGCAGGTCCAGATCNCGCTTGCTGACAATCTGGCCGGTGGTCATTTCTGCCAGATTGATCACCGCGCGGGTGCCNNGGCGATAGGTGGCCATCGCGGTTGGNGATGCGGATACCACTGCATCACAGCCAATCAGCGCNTCNGCGGCACCGCTGGCAATCCGTGTCTGGTTCANCTGGTCCGGCCCAGTGGCNAGACGAACAAAGCTCATCACCGCGCCAAATTTCTGCGCCAGCCCGGAAAAGTTCAAAAGGCTGGTCGCGGCCCCGTCAAGATGGGCAGCCATAGACAGCACTGCGCCCACTGTAACCACCCCGGTTCCCCCGACACCTGTAACGATGATGTCATAGGCATCGCGGATTGCTGGCGGCGACGGGTCGGGAAGGGCGGCAATGGCGGCGCTGAAATCAGGCATGCTGGCNGCCTTTGCCAGACGGTCACCCTCAACCGTCACAAAGCTGGGGCAGAATCCGTCAAGGCAGGTGAAATCCTTGTTGCANCTGGACAGGTTGATACGCCGCTTGCGGCCAAGCGGTGTTTCCAGCGGNTCCACGCTCAGACAGTTCGATGCCACCGAACAATCGCCGCAGCCTTCGCATACAGCTTCATTGATCACCACATGGCGTGCNGGGTCTGCCATAGTCCCGCGCTTGCGGCGGCGGCGCTTTTCNGCAGCGCATGTTTGCTGNTAGATCAGGATCGAGACGCCTTTGAATTCACGCAGTTCGCGCTGCANACTGTNCATCTCGGCGCGNTCGTGAAAACTGGTCAGTGCCGGAAAACTGCTGCGCTGAACGGCNNCAATATCATCAGATACGAGGGCAATGCGGCGAATGCCCTCGGCAGCGCAGACATGGGCGATTCCGGCCGATGAAATTTCGCCATCGACAGCCTGTCCGCCGGTCATGGCAACCGCGTCATTGAACAACAGCTTGAAGGTAATGTTGGTGTTGGTGGCGGCTGCCTGCCGAATGGCCAGNGATCCGGAATGAAACCAGGTGCCATCTCCGATATTCTGGAAGATGTGCGCATTGTCGTTGAACCGGCTCGTGCCAANCCAGTTTGCGCCTTCACCGCCCATCTGGCAGATATATTTTGTATTTCGGTCCATGATGGTTGCCATAAAATGACAGCCGATACCGGCCAGCGCCTCGGACCCTTCGGGCACACGGGTCGATGTATTATGCGGGCAGCCCGAACAGAAATGCGGTGTGCGCTGGCTGAAACCCGGGCTGTTGCTGCCCGTGGGGGGCGGCACCAGCCGCGCAGCCCGACCACAGAANTCAGCACCCTCACAGTTNGCNTCAAGGCGTTCTGCCACAAGCGGTAANAATGTATCTGGTGCCAGCTCGCCGGCCGTCGGGATCAGCGGATGACTGTCAGGACCGGTCTTTCCGGTAATCAGGCCGGGGGCACTGCTTCCCATCCGTGTGGAAAGCGCCCTGATCTGTTCCTCGACGATGCCGCGTTTTTCCTCAATCACCAGAATTTCGGCCTTGTNCTTCATGAACGCNGCCGCGCCTGTCTGCTCGATCGGCCAGACCAGCCCGATCTTGTAGATATCGATCCCAAANNGTTTGCATGTGTCAGCATCCAGCCCGATCAGGCGCAGNGCCTCCATNAGATCGCNATGCGCCTTGCCAACCGTAATGATCCCCATGCGCGCGGACCCGATGCCATGGATGACACGGTCGATCGGGTTGGCAACGGCAAACGCGGCGGCGGCAGCCAGCTTTGCTTCCATCCGTTCTTCCAGATGCAGGCCGGGGGCGTCTGGCCAGCGTATATGCAAGCCGTCGGCTGCGGGGGGCAAGGCGGGTTTTTCAAAATCCGGCAGCGGCGCCAGATCAACCGTCTGGCCAGCCTCGATCAGCTCGGACACCGACTTGAAGCCACCCCACAGCCCCGAATAGCGGGACATTGCAAAGCCGAACAAACCGAATGACAGAATATCGCCGATCGATGCGGGATGGATGACCGGCACCGATGCGCTCATCAGGCTGAGTTCCGACTGGTGCGCGATGGTTGATGAGACACANCCATGGTCGTCGCCTGCNGCCAGCAACACCCCGCCATGTGGTGANCTGCCATAGGNGTTCCCGTGCTTTATGGCATCGATGGACCGGTCAACGCCCGGGCCCTTGCCGTACCACAGGGAAAACACACCATCGACCGTGGTTTTCGGCTGGCCTTCTGCCTGCTGCGTGCCGGCAATGATGGTGGCGGCAAGATCTTCATTCACCGCGGGAATGAACTCGATGGCATGCGCGTCCAGATGCCTGTTTGCGCGCCACAATTCCTGATCAAGCGTTGCCAGCGGCGAGCCGCGATAGCCGCTGACCATTCCACCTGTCTTCAANCCGGCAGCGGCATCAAGGCGTGCCTGATCCAGCATCAGGCGCACCATGGCCTGTGTGCCATTCAGAAACANNCGGCCTGATGTCTGCGTATAGCGGCTGTCCANCGTTGTCGTCATCATGTCGCCGCGCGTCTGATCGCCCNTGGCGGACAAGCCNGCNTTGATGATGTCGTCTGGCGCCATNGTGATCCGCNTTCGTTATATCAGTGCCGAAGAACTGGAGTGTGCGGCAATCAATGTCGTCGGGCAAGGGGGCGCACCACGCAAAAGGNCGCGGCATTCTGTACAATGTTNGGGCGNGCCNGGGACCCGANTTGGGAACACGATTTTGGGGGCAGGACGCGGCCAGAAGGGTCTGTCTTGCCGCACAATCAGTCATGCAGANAGGATACCCGCCTGAAAGCCCACCAGACGCCTTGCCCGAAACCATGGGTGAGCCGGGTAAATTCGGCATTTGCCAATAGATGAATTCGGTACGGTCATGGCAGGCAGATCGGCATGAAGATTATTTGAATTTTTTGCGGGGAAACACACTTGCGCGCGTGTATGGCCTCAGCTAATGTCCCGCCCTGCATTTCAATGCCGGNCTGCGTGGTCTTTCAGCANGAGTGCGTTGTTGGTGAGGCCGNAATGGCGGGNTGGCGAAGAAATGCGATGGCGGGTGTAGCTCAGTTGGTTAGAGCGCCAGTTTGTGGCACTGGAGGTCGCCGGTTCGAAACCGGTCACTCGCCCCATTCTCCGGGCATGNATCAGACAGGCTGATTCTTTGTCGCACGGGCTCCACGCTGCGGGCGTGGCGGAATTGGTAGACGCGCTGGATTTAGGTTCCAGTGGTGAAAACCGTGGGGGTTCAAGTCCCTCCGCCCGCACCAACCTGTCCGTTGCCAACGGGCGCGACGGCGGTTTGAAGGCTGCCAGGGGGCCGCCTCGATGAACCGTCGCAATATAAGGATTTAAAAAGGGTCGATGAAGATTTCAGAAACCAGGGCCGAAGGGCTGCTTCGCGAATATTCGATTTTAATCACTGCTGCGGAAATTNACGAGCAGGTGTCCGCCAAGCTGGCCGAACTGGCAACAACGGTGAATATGCCGGGCTTTCGTCCNGGCAAGGTGCCGATGTCGGTTGTGAAGTCACGCTTTGGCCCGCAGGTTCAGGGTGAAGCGCTGAAGAACGCGCTNGATGAAGGCGCGCGCAAGGCGATCGAAGACAATGAATTGCGNCTTGCCAGCCAGCCAAGCGTCGACATCAAGGCCTATGATGAGGGCAAGGACCTGGAAGCTGCCTTGTCCTGCGAAATCATGCCGGAAATCAGCATGCCGGATCTGGCTGCGCTGAAAATCGAAAAGCCGATGCTGGAAGCTGGTAAAGCCGAGGTTGACGAAGCGCTGAACAATATCGCTGATGCCAACCGGCCAACGGTTGAGGTGTCCGGCAAGCGCGCTGCCAAGGACGGCGATGTCGTTGTTATCGATTTCGTCGGTCGTATCGATGGCGAGGCTTTCGAAGGCGGTGCTGCAGAAGGTCATTCNCTGGAACTGGGGTCAGCCAGCTTCATTCCCGGCTTTGAAGAAGGCCTTGTCGGGGTCAAATCCGGCGAGACACGNNATGTGACTGTCCATTTCCCCGAGGACTATCAGGCCACACATCTGGCAGGCAAGCCGGCTGTATTTGAAGTGACCGTCAAGGAACTGCGCGAGAAGGGCGAGGTTGCCATTGATGATGAACTGGCTGCGCGTCTTGGCTTTGATGATCTGGGNGCGCTGCGTGAAGCCGTGGCAGGCCAGATCAATGGCCAGCATGCNACAGCCCTGCGTCAGGCACTGAAAAAGAATGTGCTGGATGCGCTTGCCGATGGTGAAGCATTCGATATCCCGCCATCGCTNTATGCGTCAGAATACGAAAATGTGGCGCGTGCGATGAACCCAAATGCGGCAGAACCACATAATCACGGCCAGGATGATGACCAGGANCACGCGCATCCGGCTGCTGATGAAGGCATGGATGATGANGCAAAGTCCGNGGCCAAGGCCGTTGCCGAGCGCCGTGTGCGTCTTGGNCTGCTGCTGACNGAAGTCGGTCGGGTCAACAATGTTGAGGTGACCGAGGACGATACCCGNCAGGCNGTGTTTGAAGAGGCGCGCCGTTATCCCGGACAGGAACAGCAGGTGCTGGAATATTTCCAGAAAAACCAGGAAGCCATGCAGCAGCTTGCCGGCCCGATCTTCGAAGACAAGACCGTTGATTTCATCCTNGAAATGGCCAGTGTGACCGAAGTCCAGACGGACGTCGAAACGCTGTATGCNGNACCGGAAGAAACCGTTGCGCCTGCCAAGAAGAAGGCTGCCAAGAAATCAGCTCCAAAAAAGGCCGCTGCGAAAAAGGCTGCGGCGAAAAAGCCGGCTGCTAAAAAGGCTGCAAAGAAGTANCCTNTTNCCTANCANANTCCTGAACATTGCCACGCACGCCGGGTAACCCNGCANTACCGCCAAGGAGATGTCCACATGAGTGAGTTTGACCAGCCAGTTGCCAATCTGGTGCCAATGGTTGTCGAACAGACCAGCCGGGGAGAGCGCGCCTATGATATTTTTTCGCGCCTTCTCAAGGAACGCATCATCTTCCTGAATGGTCCGATTGATGATGGCACGGCATCCCTTGTCTGTTCGCAGCTGCTGTTTCTGGAATCGGAAAACCCGACAAAAGACATCGCCATGTACATCAACTCGCCAGGCGGCATCGTGACCTCAGGCCTCGCCATCTATGACACGATGGAATATATCCGGCCCGACGTTTCAACTGTCTGTATGGGGCAGGCGGCATCGATGGGATCGCTGCTGTTAACCGCTG
>NYTO01000035.1 GCA_002683535.1 SAR116 cluster bacterium | reverse complement strand
CGTCTGCGTGGACAAGCCCGCCTGGACGAACAAGTTCAATATGCACTGTGGGCTGGCTGTGTTTTATGAAAAGCGGATGACTTGAAGTCGTCAGCGGGGACCAGTCGAGCGGCAGCTGCAAAAGATGTTGGCAAACCGGAAGCGCATCGGACGCTGTCATGATGCTGACCAGCGGGGCGGGCGGGGGTGCCGGGTATCCGGCAGGCGCTGGCTGCCGGTCCACATGTCCTGATATCTGCTGATGGGCCGCAGATTGCAGAGCTGCTGATTGCAGGGCCGCGCGGGCGTGCGTTTCAATCGCGACATCTGCCGCGAAAATATCTGCAAGTTCGTTTAACAGTGCGGATATCGTCAACAGGGTGTCTCCGGGCGTGACCTTTCGGTATCACCCTACACAGAATTCAGACCCTGTATCAATTGCCTGCGCTCTGGTGAGTTGCATGTTACACGCGCTCTAGTCCAGATCGTCGAACATGACCTTTCGANTTTTCATGGCTTCGATCTGCGCNATCGTCATCCAGCAAGAGATATAATAGGTNCCCCTGGAGATGNGGCGCCCAAGATCGGTCTTCGACAGTGGTGCCGGATTCGAANCCGGTGTCAGCACGNCATAGCTGTCCAGGATGCTTTTCACCACACTGGACTTGATGCCAAAATTTGTATTCTCGGGAATAGAGCCAAATTTCTCCAGCGCATATTCGACATCCAGCTTGGCGACGGCAACCCCGATGACATTGCCGGCCTCGTCAACGATCGGGCCGCCGCTGTTGCCGCTTTGNAGCGCGGCATCAATCTGAACTTCCGAGAAGTTGTTNCCAAAACCGGTCAGTGAACTGATGATCCCCTTGGTCACCTTTACGGTGGAACTGACGCCCATGCCGAACGGAAAGCCGGCGACATAGATATCCTGCAGCAATTCCGGACGCGCCTCGGCCAGCGGCAAGACNCCGCCCGGCGCAAAGTNGGCTTTCAGAAGTGCCAGATCGTTGAGNGGGTCAGTGGTAACGATGGTGGCCGGGAATTTCTGGCCTTCGTGATGCAGATAGACGTCCTGGCACCCGTCGATGACATGGTTGTTGGTAACAACAAAGCCGTCTTCAGACACGGCAAAGCCGCTTCCTGATGATGCGGACAAGNCNTCGTCAGCAGCCGTANCGGCNGCCGGNCTGGCGCTNGCATCNGGCCTGTCGGCNCCGGTGTCAGGCAGGACAGCCCCGGCNAGCTGAAAATCACCATCCTGCCAAATGCCCGATTTCACCTCGCCATTGGCAAAGTAGACAGCACCGGGNCCGTGGCGCACATCATCTTTGTAGGTGCCAATGAACTTGTCCCCGTTCTGATGGAAATAGGCACCCAGCCCGTGCGATTTGCCATCCTTGTGGTTGCCAGCAAAAATATCCCCGGCCCATTCACCGCCGGTGTTGAAGATGTAGGCCCCCTGGCCGTGAATTTCGCCCCNGCTGTNCCAGCCGATTTGCAGATCNCCGTCTGATCCGTCGCCACCCTTGAAGGTGTAGATGCCAAGCCCGTTCCATTTGCCGTTACGAAAGGTGCCGTAGAACATATCGCCATCGGGGAAGTAGTAGGCCCCAAGGCCATGAAAATCATCATCCTGAAATTCACCGACATATTTGTCGCCGTCATCAAAAGAAAAGCTGCCAACGCATTCGTCAAAATAGGCTGTCGGTGACGCCGGGCAATCCTTCTGTCCGGAAACAGGGGATGTCAGTTCTTCAGAAAATTTGCCTGCCTCCCAGATGCCGTGGCGTGTGGCACCNTCATTGAAGCGATAGGTGCCGGGCCCGTCGCGNAGGCCATTCACAAATCTGCCGATGAAAATGNCACCATCCGCAAAGAAATAGGCACCGTGTCCGTTGCGTTCACCATCCGCGAACTGGCCGATGAATCNGTCACCNAAATAGCCGCTTTCAGGCCCGTAGATATAAATNCCGGGGCCATCGAGGCTGCCATCCGCATAGGTGCCGAAAAATACCTCGCCATTCTTGTAGAAGTAACCGCCGAGACCGTGAAAGACATCGGCCTTGAAGCCGCCGCGATAGATATCGCCGCTGAACTCGCTGGTTGGCTTTGGTTCGTAGACNCCGATGCAGCTGTCCCATACCGCGTCCAGATCTGTCGGGCAGGCAGGCAGGTCGGCTGCGTGCGTTTGGACGATATTTGCCGTAAACGCCATCAGCAGGGTGGCAAACAGTACCTTTGTGCGGGACGACATGGCAGACATCCGATCAACAGAATTAATAATAAATTAACGTTATCATCTATCGGCCGAACTGAACAGATGGGTGGGCTCATTTGCCGGGTGTCCGGCTGCCTGCCTGCCTTTTGGCGGTGTTTGACGGGCGTGGAATAATTTTTCTGGTGCGTCCATAATTTGCATATTCGCTGTAAATATTGCCTCCAAACTGTGGAATCACGCCTTGTGTGTGGCGAAATATGACGGGGTTTGCGGCGTGACAATCATCCTTCAAAAAAGGACATAATTGACGCAGGGTATCCATTTTGGGCTGGACTTTCTGAAACTTTCCTTTACCACAAACGGCAATCTGCACGGTTGCAGACCGGTTTCCACGCTTTTCCTTCCAGAATTGAATGGCTTACCCAATCCCCAATTCATAGGAGAACGATATGAGTGTTGGGACAGTGAAGTGGTTCAATGCCACAAAAGGTTATGGTTTCATCGAAGCAGAGGATCAGTCCTCGGATGTGTTTGTTCACATCACCGCCGTACAGGCTGCTGGTATGACCGAGCTGAAGGAAGGCCAGAAGGTCTCTTTCGAGCTTGAGACAGGCAACAACGGCAAGACATCAGCCGTAGACCTGAAGGCCGAGTAAACGGCCGGTCATCGCATCGCGATGATCCTTACAAGCTAGAAAATCCAAAAGCTTGCATACAATGGCAGGGGCGTGTTCACACATGCCCCGCCTCATTTTTGGCCTCTGATTTTTCACAAGATCACGCGGGTCGGCCCTGCCGGACGGGGCGCGCAAAGCGTTTACGCGTCGGTGCTGCTGGCGCTGACCATCCCCATTTCCCTGCAAAAAAGACAACGGCAATATCGACAGGATCTGCAGCCGCGATCATACGTCTGCACGCATCGGTCCGTGTGGCGTGCCCGCACAGCCTTGCAACAGGACGGTATCCTGCTAGGTCAGCTTGTTCAGNATTTTTACGGCGGCGGTGAGGCGNTTTGTNAGCACTTTCTGCTGCGTCTCGATATCCAGAATTTCGTCTTTCAGCGTTTGCAGAAGCCGCTGCTGTCTGCCGCGCGACACTTGCGNNGGATTGTCAGATTGTCCTTCGTCAGCCAGAAGGTGGGTGGGGCTGACCCCCAGAATACCGGCCAGATTGACCAGCCTGTTCACCCGCGGGGCGCTGCGGTCACGTTCCCANTCACGCAGAGTGGCNGGCNTGACNCCGNCCAGATGTGCCGTCANGGCCAGCGAAAGNCCGGCCTCTTGCCTTGCCTTGACAATTCGCTCGCCAAGAGTGCTTTCAGGCTCAGAGGCCGAGAGCACGTTCGAGGATAAAGATGCAACCANGATATTNTCCTTTTTTCGCCTNGAANTCGAAATTAGGACAATAAANATATCCGGTCAAGCTGCCGACATTGATACCGGCGTCTCTGTCTGGTCTGCGNGCNGGTCTCTGCGGGAAAAAATTTCGACAGGCTGGCCAAGAATCTGGAGGATGGTCTGATTGGCGGGGCTCTGCTAGCCTTTCATGCGAAGGCGCTGCGTCGCCCGCGGTTGNAGTATAACAGTATTTTCCATTGGCAGCAGGGGCATTCATCATTGGTACCGGTATTCGGCATTGGTGGTTGCGATCGCCATCGGTATCGACATCAAGATGCAACAATACGCAGGTACATCGCTGCTATCTTTTCATGAACAGGAGAGTTTAAACCATGCAAACAGCCTATCAGGATATAGCTGCCAAGCTTGGCAGGTCGCTTCGGCGTTTTGGCCTTGCGTTTACAGCAGTGACCGGTCTGGCGCTGACCACGGCGCACGCTGGCGAACTGAAAATCGCCCATATCAATGACGCGCATTCGCATCTGAAGCCGGACAGCCGGATGAGCCTGAAGCTGGCCGGAGAGTCAACGCGGGTAAAGTCAGGCGGAATGGCNGCGGTTGTTGCAAAATTCAAGCAGCTGGAAGCNGNAGGCGGCAATCTGCTGAAGCTGCATGCCGGTGATGCTGTCTCAGGATCGCTCTTCTTCACCTTGTTCAAGGGTGAGGCTGATGCCGCCTTTATGAATGAAGTCTGTTTCGATGCGTTTGCACTTGGCAATCATGAGTTCAACGAGGGTGATACCGGCCTTGCGAAATTTCTCGATTTCCTGAAACAGGGCGACTGCAATACGCCGGTAGTGGCAGCCAATATCAAGCCTGAAATCGGCGTATCAGCACTGACACCGAACAGCGCCNCCGANTACATCCAGCCCTATNCTGTCATGCAGATGGATGGGATGAAAATCGGCGTTGTGGGTATTGATATTGTACGCAAGACAAAGCTGTCATCCAGCCCCGATGAAACCACAATCTTTCTGGACGAGGCTGAAACTGCCCAGAAAATGGTGGATGAGCTGACAGCTGACGGCATTGATCACATCATCCTGTTGGCGCATTACGGCTATGAGAATGAGATCAAGCTGGCGCAGACCATCAAGGGTGTGGATGTGGTCATCGGTGGTGATTCACACACGCTGATTGGTGATTTTGACGCCGTGGGACTGAATTCGTCTGGTCCCTATCCAACCATTGTTGATGGTGCTGCCGGCACGCCGGTATGCGTTGCAACAGCATGGCAGTACAACCAGATCGTCGGTGAACTGGATGTGTCCTTCAATGACGCTGGCGAGGTTGTGAGCTGCGTTGGCGTCCCGCACATGATGCTGGCTGACAGCTTCAAACGGAAAAATGCAGATGGTGACCGTGTTGAGGTCGAAGGCGATGAGCGCGCCGCCATTTATGCAGCGATCAAGGCTGACCCAAAACTTTCCATTGTCGANGGCGATGCGGATGCTGCTGCGGTNCTNNCTTCCTACAATGTCAAAGTTGANGAAATGCAGTNGCAACAGATCGGTGCCGTTGCCGAAAACCTNTGTTTGGCGCGTATTCCTGGCGATGGCCGGTCCAAGCTGTGCGGGTCCGAGGCGACTGCTGTACGCGGTTCNGACATCTCGACGGTTGTGGCTCATGCCTTTCGCGAAATGGCCAAGGCCAGTGATATCGCTATCCAGAATGGCGGCGGTGTGCGTACCGATATTGCCAAGGGCAATCTGACAATGGGTGATGCCTACAAGCTGCTGCCCTTTGCCAACACGCTGGTTGAAATGGAGATGACAGGCGCGGAGATCAAANNCGTTCTGGAAGAGGCGCTGGACTATGCGCTGCAACCTGACGGGTCCGATGGTGCCTACCCTTATGCGGCCGGGCTGCGCTGGCATCTGGATGTCAGCAAGCCGATGGGTGAGCGGTTGAGCGGTATGGAATATAAGGGCCGCAACGATGACAGCTGGGTGCCGCTTGGCATGAATACCAGCTACACGCTGGTGACCAACAACTATGTTGCTGGCGGACGTGACGGGTATCTGACCTTCAAGACCGTGAAAAATGACGGGCGCTATCTCGATACATATCTCGATTACGCACAGTCATTTGTTGATTATGTGCAAGAGCGCGGCNCGATCACGAAACTGCCTGCATCGGAATATTCGACGCAGAGCATNACCCGATAACNTCATNATGGCAGGAGGATGCGGTGCATTCTCCTGCTGTATTTCCCCGCAGCGTTGCTGCCCGGTTTCCTGATATCTACCGGGTTCATTCCGGTCGCGCCCTGGCCCTGTGCGAACTCAGCAGCATGCNACTGCTATCCGTGAGTCAGGATAACGCGGCCTTGTCATTCTATGTTTGTCGAAGTTCTGCTTCTGCCCGTCGAAACCAGGCGAGCGTTTGGCCATGATAGTCGCCCCCCCAACATTCGATGAACTTTTGTGTGTGAAAGTCTTTCTTGTCGGCGAGAGCGGCTATCCGCTCACGCGCGTAATGTGGCGTCAAAGCAATACCGCATTTTACGGTAATGCAATGTTTCCATTCCTCATAAGTCTGTGGAACGAGTGACATGTTTTGCCCATTTCCTGTCAAGAATATCGCTTGTCGATGGCCCATAGTCTCCAACGGCAAAGCCAGTTATGAAGCCGTCTTGAACCATTGGGGGAAGGGATCCCTGACCTTTCGGTACAGGTCAGGATCACGAAGATAATCTTCAACCAGACAGACGTTAAGCTGCGCACTGACAGCATCCTGATCCATGTCCGCGCTCAAGCCTATAAAGACCATCTCTTGCCTGCGGTCGCCATAATCCTTGTCCCAATAGTTATCCANAACCTTCTTGAAATCAGCGCCTTCCGGCCACNGGTGCCTCTGGCACTTCAACCCACCAGCGNCCTATGCCNTGATGTCTTACAAAGGCGCCTGCCTGTGAGACCTCTCCNACAAATTCAGGGCGGCTTGCAAGCCAGAAAAAGCCCTTTGCCCTGACAACGCCAGGCCATTCCTGATTGAAAAATGCATGAAGTTTTGCGGGGTCAAAGGGCGCGCGGGCGCGATAGACAAAACTGGTGATTCCATATTCCTCTGTTTCTGGAACATGGTCCTTGAAGTTATACAGCTCCTGCGCCCAAAGAGGATGTTCCTGCGCCTCTTCAAGGTCAAACAGTCCGGTATCCAGCACGTCATCCAGATCAACCTGTGACAAGGTTGTTTCGACAATCTTTGCTTTGGCATTCAGACTGCGGATGATGGCCTTTACGGTGTCCAGTTCCGCCGCATTGACCTGGTCGATCTTGTTCAGGAGAATGATGTTTGCAAATTCGATCTGCTCAACAAGCAGATCGACCAGCGTGCGCTCGTCACCATCGCCAAGGCTCTCGCCCTGATCTCTCAAAAAGTCTGTGGAACTGTAGTTGTTGACGAGATTTGCGGCATCGACGACTGTCACCATCGTGTCGAGCTGTGACACATCCGAGAGACTGTGCCCGTCCGCATCGCGGAAATCGAAAGTCGCTGCAACAGGCAGCGGCTCGGAAATGCCGGTACTTTCAATCAGCAGATAGTCAAACCGTCCTTCAGCGGCCAAGTCACGAACCTGCATCAGCAAGTCTTCGCGCAACGTGCAGCAGATGCATCCATTGCTCATTTCGACCAGTTTTTCTTCGGTTCGGGAAAGATTGCCACCACCCCGCTCAACCAAATCAGCATCAATATTGACTTCACTCATGTCATTGACGATGACCGCGACCTTTCGGTCATCCCGGTTGTTGAGAATATGATTGAGAAGTGTCGTTTTTCCAGCGCCCAGAAACCCCGATAAAACGGTTACAGGCAGCTTCCTGTCCATGACGTTTGTCAAACTGCAATACCCTTCATAATTTATAATGTTATAACATTACATATTTCATCCTCAGATTTTTCACAAGAGTTGTTGGGCCATTTTTGCCAAACAATTCCCGACGGCAGCTGTCGTTCTGAATGCGTTGCCTGGGAAAACCGGCTCTTGTCTGTTTGCTGGTGCCGGAATGTTGCATAGCGATGAGTCACCGCCCGGTCTTGTTGAGACCAGTCCCGAAATGGACCATCAGCCTGCCCGGAATATCCGGTTGTCTCACCTTTTTAGGTCACGTGCGGCAGCGCGCATACCATCGTCTGGGACATGTATGTGATCAGGCGTTCTGTCTTTCATCAAAGGCCATTTGCATTTATCTTCGCCGCATCCGGAAGAGGGCGGGGGCGGCATGTCACATACTTGCAAAGGTTCAGGGATGTACAAATTTGCACGGGAAACATCATGAACAGGCTTGTTTATGCTCTATTCGCTTTCTCCTGCTTTTTTGCGGCGGTTTTCTTTGGTGCAATCCTGATTTTCTCTGCGCTGGGCAACGTCTCATCAATTTCCACGCTCCTGGAGTTTCTGGGGGTATGCCTGTTTGTCAACGCGGGCATTATCGCCATCTGGCTCGGCTGGTGGGTCAAAAGGGTCGTGACAGGCAGAAGGGGGCTGGTCTTTGGCTGGAACAGGGAACCGTTCTTCATCAAGCCGATTAGGCCTGAAGCAAAGATAAACGGGTTTCGCCATCAGGCGGCCTACCTGTTTGGCTCGCTTGCGATTATTGTTGTGCTGATTTACCTGAATATGGCGACGTAAGTGGCTGCTATCCAGCCCGGTATTGTTGCCAGCTTGTCAATGTCATGCAAAAAATCGTTCGGGTGGATGGCGATGTCGCGATCAGTCAAACATTGTATGAGAACCCGCGCAGACATAGCCTCTGCAATGGCATGGCATGTCGCCTACCCACACCTTCATTGAAACAACAACAATGCTTCGATTACAGCGTGTTGGCACATGATGTGACGGGGAGAATGGTGCTGGTGGAGAGGTAGGTTTCTCTTTGTAAGCACCATAGGCATCACGTAATCGAAGCTGTGCCTAGAATCTCACTTGGATGGACACTCGTCAAGTCA
>NYTO01000034.1 GCA_002683535.1 SAR116 cluster bacterium | reverse complement strand
TGTCAGGCGGCAATCATTGCTTGCGTGCACCGCCAGTGCTTCCTGTGTGCTGCTATGGGGCAAAAACTGCCCGACCGGGTTGCCCGAACAGCCCGAAAAAGGCCCATTTCCCATAAGCACAGATTATTTTGCGCGAAATCCAGCGAATTTCCCAAAAATCATAAGGTTTGAATAAAGTATATATTAATCAATAATTTAATCATTATTTCTACCAAATATTTTATGAATATTGCCAAATAATGAAAAGTGTTTTTCATCACATAAAACACTGTAATTATTTATGATTTATGCGATCTACCAATTTGAGCTCGAAACGCGTCGCTTAGTATTTGCACCTTGGTCGCTTCACTAGATACGGTACCTTCGTTACGGGTGGGTCATAATGTCGCGATAGCGGAATGGTTCGTCCGTACCTTTACGTTAACGGAGGTACAAAATGAAACTCTTCACGGGTAAGGCCATGAAAACGGCGCTGATTACGGCGTCGTTGGCCATTACGCCCACTGTTGCGTTTGCTGCAGGTGACAACCTGTCGAGTGACGACTTTGTCGGCATCTCGTTCTGGTTGATCTCGATGGCGCTGGTTGCTTCAACCGCGTTCTTCTTTATCGAGACGCAGCGCGTAGAAGGTAAGTGGAAGACATCGCTTACTGTGTCCGGTCTGGTGACTTTGGTTGCTGCCGTTCACTACTTCTACATGCGTGACGTATGGGTCAATACTGGCGATACGCCAACTGTGTATCGTTACATCGACTGGCTCATCACAGTTCCGCTGCTGATGATTGAATTCTATCTGATCCTGCGCGCCATCGCGAACGTGTCATCAGGCATTTTCTGGCGTCTCACCATCGGTTCACTCATCATGCTGGTGGGTGGTTACGCTGGTGAAGTTGGTTATGTCAATGCATGGCTCGGCTTTGTGATTGGTATGGCAGGCTGGTTCTACATCCTGTACGAAATCTTTGCTGGCGAAGCCGGCAAGCTTTCTGCAGAGCAGGCTCCTGAGTCAGTCAAGTCAGCTTTCTCGACCATGCGCTGGATTGTAACCATTGGCTGGGCAATTTATCCGCTTGGCTACTTCTACGGTTACCTGGCGACTGGCGATCCTGCCAGCTCGGCAGAATCGCTAAACGTGATCTACAATCTGGCCGACGTGCTGAACAAAATTGCGTTCGGTGTGATCATCTGGAATGTGGCTGTCACTGAGTCCGAGGCAAAAGCCTAAATAGACCAATGCTTGCGGGGACAGTGCTTCGGCGCTGTCCCTAGCACTATTCATTTAAGAACTAGTTAGCTAGATGACTTGGAAACAGCAAAGCCGGTAGCGATGACAAACCTGTCCAAACCAGCAAAAGATATCCTGACTGACCGTGGTGCAGGCGGTGCAATATCCCGATCCACATCCGAGACTATACATACCTTCATTTCAGAACGTCTGCCGGCCCCCGGCCAACCGCTGTCACAGGCGGCAGCGCATCACTTCATGGCCCCCGGCAAGATGCTGCGTGCCAAAATGGCACTTCGTGCGGCTGATCTTCTGAAAGTTGACCGCGCGGCTGGCATGCATTGGGCAGCAGCGATTGAAGTTCTGCACAATGCCTCGCTGATCCATGATGACATTTGTGATGGGGATAGGCTGCGTCGCGGACGCCCGGCTGTATGGTCGGTCTATGGGCGTGACGTTGCGCTGACGCTTGGTGACTGGCTGGTGGCGCTGGCGTTCGAGCTGGCCGCCGAAGCAGCGCAGCGGGCTCAAACACCAATGCTGGTGAAAATTCTTGCAACGCATATGAAGACGACCACCATAGGCGAGGCGCGCGAATTCGATATCAGCCCGGTGGATAGCTGGGAAGATTATCTGCAAGGTGCCGCCGACAAGACGGCACCGTTGCTGACAGCGCCGCTTGAAGGCGTTGCAACGATGGCGCTGCATGGCAATTCAGCGGCAACGCTTGGCCATTGTTTCCGCGCGCTTGGCAATGCCTACCAGATTGGCAATGACATTCTGAATTTCAGCGGCGGTGATGGTGCAAACACCTGTGGCTCGGATCTGCGAAGACGTGCGCCAAATGGTGTGGTTGTATTGTTTCGCGATACCCTGAGTGGTGATCAGCGGGCCAGTTTCGATGACTGGTATGCCAGTGGCAGCGATGATGATTTTGATGCCTGGTTTGCGGCTGTTCAACATTCACCTGCGCTTGGTGAGGCAGCAACGCGCATGAATGCCATGATGACGCGCGCTGAAGATTTCTCCAAAACGCTGCCAAGTGAGCTGACGGCAGTTATTACGCCTATACAGCAGCTTCTTCAGCAGGTATGCGTGAAGTCTGTGGCATCACTCAATCAGGCATAACCCCCGGACAATGACTGCGGCTTCCATCGCCCATTCTTCCGGTTCCGCCGATACGGCAGGAGCCAGCTCAACAGTTACCGACAGCGATGTTCTGGTGATTGGTGCCGGGTTTGGCGGTATTGCGGCGGCGCTTCGCATGCGCGCACGCGGATATTCGGTCACCCTTGTCGACAGGTTGCAGGCCATTGGTGGCCGTGCACAGGTGTTTGAACGTGGCGGCTTTCGTCATGATGCCGGCCCGACNGTCATTACAGCGCCATTCCTGTTTGATGAACTGTTCGAATTGTTTGGCGAACGGCGCGAGGATTATCTGGAATTTCGCCCGCTGGACCCATGGTACAGGTTCCACTTTGATGATGGTCAGCAATTCGACTACCGGCCGGGAATTGAGGATACAAATGATGAGATTGCCCGCTTCGACAAGGCTGACATAAAAGGCTACGCCCGGTTGCTGAAAACATCGAAAGCGATATTCGAAGTCGGGTTCGAAAAGCTGGCTGACAAACCCTTTACCAAATTCGGCAGTATGCTGGCGCAAATTCCGGCCCTGTTGCGCCTGCGCAGCTATCGTACGGTCGCCGGCCTGGTGAACAGCCATATCAGGCATCCATTGTTGCGGCAGGCCTTTTCCATCCATCCGTTGCTGGTAGGGGGCAACCCGTTTACCACCACCTCTATCTACGCGCTTATCCATTATCTGGAGCGTCAGTGGGGTGTGTTCTTTTGCATGGGTGGCACTGGCAAGCTGGTTGCCGAGTTGCATAATCTTCTGCATCGGGCTGGCGTGAATGTTGAGCTGGGTGTGGATATTGAGCAGATCGAACAGCAAGGACAGCTGGTCACNGGGGCGGTGGCGACGGATGGACGNCGCTTTAACGCCAAACGNGTGATTTGCAATGGCGATCCTCCCACCGTCTATCGCCAGATGATGCCGCAGGAACGCCGCCGCAAAAAGGCACTGCCGGATTCNCTGACACAATATTCAATGGGGCTGTATGTGCTGTTTTTCGGCACNCGTCGCAGCTATGAGGATGTGGCGCATCATACCATCTGGATGGGCCCGCGTTATCGCGAGCTGCTGGCTGACATCTTTGACCGCAAGATCCTGGCCGATGACTTTTCGCTGTATCTTCACCGACCGACAGCCACTGACAAAAGCTTTGCACCCGATGGCTGTGACAGCTTCTATGTGCTGTGCCCGGTGCCCAATCTTTTGGGGGATGTAAACTGGGATACTGAGGGGCCTGCCTTGCGCGACCGGATTGTGGCAGCGCTGGACAGGACAATCATGCCGGGTCTGGGAGAGACAATAACTGANGATTTCTGGATGACTCCGGAAGACTTTCTCAATGACTATCGGTCCATGCACGGTGCCGGCTTTTCNATCGCGCCGCTGTTTATTCAGTCTGCCTGGTTCCGCTATCACAACCGCGACCCGCATATCCCCAATCTGTATTTTGCCGCCGCNGGTGCGCATCCNGGCGCAGGGATGCCAGGCGTGTTGTGTTCTGCTAAGGTTGTGGAACGGCTCATCGAGGAGGAGGAGCACGAGCACACAGGCGGCTGAGAAGTGAACTGCTGGCTGGTGCCATGCTGCAAAAAGATATGTCGAATGAAAGCCTGACATCAGAGGAATCTCTTGCTGCCAATGGCAGAAGTTTTCACTGGGCGCGGCGCTTTCTTGGTGAACGGATGGGCCGCGATGCGGCGCGGCTATACGCCTTTTGCCGGGTTCTTGATGATATGGCTGACGGCGATATCAGGGGTGGGCCGGAACGCCTGCTGGTGATTCGCGAAGATCTGATGGCAGGCAGGTCCGGACAGGACCCGGCGCTTGCCGGATTTCATGATTTCATGCTGGAGAAGGCCTTTCCGCCCGATGTCATCGTGGCGTTGATCGATGGCC
This sequence comes from SAR116 cluster bacterium, assembly GCA_002683535.1. Taxonomy (GTDB): domain Bacteria; phylum Pseudomonadota; class Alphaproteobacteria; order Puniceispirillales; family Puniceispirillaceae; genus UBA8309. The sequence continues at coordinate 4,349 of NYTO01000034.1, read as the reverse complement.
TGCTTGATGACCAGAAGGAAGAGGTNGCGTTGGCCAACGAGGCTGATCTCCTGCGCTATGCCTANCGTGTTGCCGGCACTGTCGGCCTGTTGATGTGCCATGTTCTGGACTGCCATGATGAACAGGCGCGTGCGCATGCCATCGATCTCGGCATCGCGATGCAGCTGACAAATATCGCGCGTGATGTGCTGGAAGATGCAGAGATGAACCGGCGGTATATTCCGGGCGACTGGGTGTGCGGTGCCAGTCCGGCCACCATTCGTGAAGCTGCCAGAAGTCCTGACGGACCAGTTGCCAGAAAAGTGANNGCGGCAGTGGAACGACTGCTGGCACTNGCGGAAACCTTTTATACAAGTGGCGGGCGCGGCTATCGATATCTGCCGGCGCGNGCGCATTTGGCAATCGCTATTGCGGCGCGGGTCTATCGCCAGATCGGGGTTCAGCTGGCGGATCAGGATCACGCCTGGCATGCTGGCAGACAGGTGACAAGCAGTGTCAGCAAGGCCGCCTGTTCGTTGCAGGCATTACACACCCTGTCTGGTCGGTTTGGTTCAAGGCGCAGCGTGGAACATGACCCGTCACTGCACACCCCTTTGCGGGGGCTGCCCTATGTTGCCTGAGAATGATATCCGGCAGATTGGCATTCTGGGTGACGGGTGTGCGGCAATGTCACTGGCGGCGCGTGCAAATGAATTGCCGGGATTTCGGATGACCGTCTACCAGCCCGATGACCGCCCGGCACAAGCTGATCATATTTGGGGATTNTGGGCNGCACCGCATCTGCAACGGGCGGCAAGGATGGCCTTTGCCCGCTGGCAGAACTGGAAGATTGTGTCGGAGAGCGGCGCNGTAACAATGACAGCNCAATCGCGGCCCTATCATGCCATGCGCCGGTCGGCATGGATTGCCGATTGCCATCATGCAGCAAAGGCAGCNGGGGTTGGATTTGATACCTTGCCGCCGCGCAGCAATGACCCGGCNACNNTCTTTCTTGACAGCCGNCCCCCGNGCGTTCCAGCTGGTATGATGTTGCAGCATTTCCTTGGCCTTGAGGTGAAGACAAAGGACCCGGTATTCACACCCGATACAGCCATCCTGATGGATTTTNGGGTCGATCAGTCGCGCGGTATGCACTTCATCTATCTGCTGCCGTTCTCAGCNACCGAGGCGCTGGTTGAATCCACCCTGTTCACCTCGCAGGTTGAAGATGAGGATTTCTATCTCAGCGCAATTTCCGGCTATTTGTCCCGGCATATGGGGCTGACAGATTTTGATGTTGTGCATCGCGAACGGGGTGTGATCCCCCTTGGNGTGATGCCGCGCCATGACCCGCAGATACAGGGTATTGGTGGCAATGGCGGGGCCATTCGTCCCTCCAGCGGCTATGCCTTTGCCTTCATTCAAAAGCAGATTGACCAGGCAATTGCCGGTGCCAATGATTNGGGGCTGCCTGTTTCGACACCGCATCAGGCGATTGACCTGTGGATGGATGCGGTTCTGCTGCGCGTTTTGCGCACATTCCCNCAGCTGGCTCCGGAGTTGTTCCTGCGCATGGCANCCGCGTTGAGCGGGGATGAATTTGCAACGTTCCTGAGTGGTGAGGCTGGTTGGCGCCTGCGGCTGAAAGTCATTTTGGCGATGCCGAAATGGCCGTTTGTGAAGGCGGCAATGCGGCNGGTTCTGGTTAACCCCGGCCTGTCGGTCAGCGGGAGGCGCGTATGGACATAATCAGCGCGCTTGCCGGTATTCCNTTGCCAACGCTTGTCGCGCTGGCAGCGGTTGTGATCATCGGTCTGCCACACGGCGCGCTTGACGGCGCGATTGCCATTCATCTGGGAATGTCGAGAAACCTGCTGTCGCTGACGCGGTTTCTTGTCCTCTATATTGCGGCTGCGGCNGCTGTTGTAGGGGCCTGGATGATGGCTCCTGTCGCGTGTCTGCTGGTGTTTCTTGTCATCAGCATGTTGCATTTTGGAATGGGGGATGTGCGGGCCGGCAATGGCTGGCAGGGGATGCTGGAGGCGCTGGCGCATGGCGGTCTGGTNGTTGCCGGGATCAGCCAGATGCATCGGGACGAGGTTGATGTGATCTTTGGCTATCTTGTNGACGGCANCACGTTNCTTGTCTGGCAAGGGCTTGAGATCATATCTATTTTCGTGGCCGTGGCCCTGCTGTTCTGTGTGGTGCAGGGTGTCATAAACCGCAGATGGAGNGGCGGTCTGGCAGAACTTGTGATCATGGGCGCAATCTTTGNGTTCACGCCGCCACTGGTTGGTTTTGCCATCTATTTCTGCCTTGTACATACACCGCGCCATGTCCGGTCGATCCTGAGCAGCGTTTCCAGCGGCGTGTCGCGCCGGCTGATGGCATCACAGGCAGTCCTGTTCACCGTTGCCAGCTGGGTGGCAGGCGGATTGGCATTCTGGCTGCTTCTTGGTGCTGAAACTGCCGAGGCGGCCTTGATGCGGGTGGTGTTCATCGGGCTTGCGGCATTGACAGTGCCACATATGATCCTTGTCGACGGCTTGTTCAGGCGGGTCCAGCCCAGCCTGAGGCGGCAGTTCATGAGCCAATAGAATGTTCGGNAACAGGCGACATTTCAGGGGGCAGGTCAGGTAATGGGTTCCGCNAAGGCAAGTGATCGAAAAGACGCACATCTTGTGCTGGCGGCTGCACCGTTGGCGCGCTCGGGGCGCANTGCCGGTTTTGATCGCGTACAGCTGGACCATTGTGCGCTGCCCGANAATGATCTTGCCAGTGTCAACATCACCAAAGACTGGCTGGGGAAAGCTGTTTCGGCTCCGCTGTTCATCGGGTCTATGACAGGGGGCACTGACCATGCTGATGCCATCAATGCCGCGCTGGCCGCAGTTGCCGAGAGATGCGGTGTCGGACTTGCGCTTGGCTCGCAGCGTGCTGCGCTGGAACGGGGGCGCGGCGGTGCGCACCTTCGCAGTCTTGCGCCATCGGTGCCGCTCGTTGGCAATCTTGGCGGCGTGCAGCTTGCTGCTGACGGCGGTATCGATCTTGCACATCGCGCGGTAGATGACATCGAGGCTGATGCGCTGTTCATTCATCTGAACCCGCTGCAGGAGGCTGTGCAGCCCGAGGGCGAGACGGACTGGCGTGGGGTGCTGGCGGCGATTGAGACGCTTGTCCCGCGTATCGGCTGTCCGGTTATTGCCAAGGAAGTTGGGGCCGGTATCAGCGCTGCGGCGGCCCGCCGCCTGTACGATGCCGGCATACATTCTGTTGATGTGGCCGGTCTTGGCGGCACCAACTGGACACGCATTGAGGCGGCGCGGCGTGAAGATGCAGCGCTGTTCGAACCGTTTCTTGANTGGGGTGTGCCGACGGTCGATGCGCTGCTGTCGGTGCGCGCTGCCTGTCCGCAGGGACGCCTGATCGCATCAGGGGGCATTGCCAACGGACTGGATGCTGGCAAGGCNTTATGGCTCGGGGCNGAGATGGCCTCAATGGCCGGACCANTGCTGAAGGCGATATCAAAAGATGGAACCGGNACGCCCGACATCGATATGGCAAGTGAGATGATCCAGCTGTGGCAGGAACAATTGCGCCTTGCCCTGTTCCTGACCNGGGCACACGATCTTGCCAGCTTTGCCCGTGTGGGTGGCAGGCTGGATGNCCAGCCATTTGTGCCAATGCCCGGTGCGACCTGATCAGGCGTGCCTAGAAGCTGTCCTTGCGACGGCGAATTTCGGCGAACACATCCACATCATCAGCATCTGACATGCCAAGATGCGCGCGGATGGCAGGATCGCCGGCGCGCAGGAACGGGTTGGTGATTTTCTCAAGTGCCAGCATGGTCGGAATGGTTGGCTGGCCTGCCGCACGAAGGTCACGAACAGCCATTACGCGCCGCATCAGTGCCTCATTGTCCGGATCGACAGAAAGCGCAAAATCAGCATTGGCCGCCGTGTATTCATGGCCGCAATAAATGACAGTTTCATCATCAAGGACCATCAATTTACACAGGCTGGCCCACATGGTGGCGGCATCGCCTTCGAACAGACGCCCGCATCCCATGGCAAACAGCGTATCGCCGGTAAACAGCAGCTTCCCTGATGGAATGTGAAAATTCAGCATATCCATCGTATGGCCGGGGGTGGCGATGGTAGCGACCTTGATGCCGGCAAAGTCGATTTCACCGCCATCGGCGACTGGATTGGTAACGCCGGGAATACTGTCTGGTCCATGAATGCGGGCACCTGTGGCGGCCACAATTTCGGCTGTGCCGGCCGTATGGTCGCCATGATGATGCGTCAACCAGATCTGTGACAATGACCAGCCGGTTTCTGCCAGCGCGGCAAGGGCGGCGGCGGCATCAA
>NYTO01000033.1 GCA_002683535.1 SAR116 cluster bacterium | reverse complement strand
GCCGCAATCTATATCACGCATGATTTGGCCGTGGTGGCGCAGATGGCAGATGTCATAAAGGTGCTTCGCTATGGCGAAGAGGTCGAGGAAGCAGCAACCCGCCAGATGCTGAAGTCGCCAAAAGAGGATTACACCAAATCCCTGTGGTCGGTCCGTGCCTTGCAAAAGGAAGAACATACTGCAACGGGCAGCATCATGGCGCTGCGCGGCATTGATGCCGCCTATGGAACTGCCAAGGTTCTGTTCGATGTGGATATCGAGGTGCCAAAGGGATCAACAGTTGCTGTTGTTGGCGAATCGGGATCCGGCAAGTCAACGACCGCACGGGTGATTACCGGCCTGTTGCCGCAATCTGCCGGATCGGTTGTTTTTGACGGTGAAACACTGCCGGAACGGCTGGCCGACCGGAGCAAGGAACAGAAACGCCGTATCCAGATGATCTATCAGATGGCCGATACAGCGATGAACCCGCGTCAGACGGTGCGCGATATCATTGGCCGGCCGTTGGAATTCTATCTTGGCATGCGTGGCAAGGCGAANACCGATCGGGNGATCGANCTGCTGGAAATGATCGAGCTGAATACCGACTTTCTGGAGCGTCTTCCCGCTGAATTGTCGGGCGGCCAGAAGCAGCGTATCTGCATCGCCCGCGCGCTGGCGGCAAATCCCGATTTNATTATCTGTGACGAGGTGACATCCGCTCTCGACCAGATTGTGCAGGAAGGCATTCTGAAGTTGTTGCTGCGTCTGCAGTCTGAACTCGGGCTGACCTATATGTTCATCACGCATGATATTTCTACCGTCAAGGCAATTGCCGATCAGGTGGTGGTGATGAATGAGGGGCGCGTTGTCGAACAGGGCAGCAAGACCGAGGTGTTCCAGCCACCGCATCCTGCCTATACCGAATTGCTGCTGTCTTCGGTTCCGGAGATGGACCCTGACTGGCTGACAAATCTGAACGCCGCACGCAACCGCTAACCCGCCCTGATTCTGGCAATCTGCGGTGATTTGCGCCGTTGTCCGTGCCGTCAGCGCCCGTCGCGCGGAATGCTTTCTGACAGATCCTTTTCGAAAATCAGCCTGTCACCTTCATAGGCTTCCAGTCTGGCGGTCAGGTGGAAGTCGGTNGCATCNGATGTCATGCTGGCATAGGTTTCGGTACGCACCGACCAGCTGCCGCGACTGTTCTCGGTCGACCAGTGGGTTCNGGCAGTTGCGCTCAACGGGTCATCAGGATGAATGCTGTACCATTCGCGCGCGGCAGACCCGTTTACCAGCCCGTGATCGCTGTCGCGCACACTGCCAAAATCATCGATAATCTCGAGTGTTATGACACCGGTTTTCATATCGGTTGTCACGGTGCGGCTGTTTGATGCCGGCCTGATGGTTTCGGTCTCCCANGGGGCNTCAGCCTCGGCAGGTTCGAACTGGCGCTCATCGGCCTCGCCTGACGGGCGTGTCGGCAACCCCAGCGATCCGGACAGCAAGGTCAGGCTGACAGATGTCGGTGACGGCCATATCAACGGCCAATAGGCCGACGACACGGCAATGTTGATCCGGTGTCCGGCGGGCACTCGATAGGCGATATGGTCAAGATCAATCGTGATATCAGCTGGTGTGCCCGGTGTCAGCGGGTCNGCTGCATCATGGCCATTCCGATGCGCCAGATTCAGCACACCATAGGTAATCCGCGTGGCAGCCCCGTCGGGGTGAATATGATTCAGCCGGACAGCGATCTGTGCGGCGGGTGCATCGGCGCACAGACGCAGGCGCACACGCGGCGCGCCTACAATATCGGTGTCCTCTGCNAGTATNGCCGACGTGAAACAGGCNGACCGCGCATTGTCGCTTCGCTGGTCCCCCGGCATTTCCGGACCAAGCCATATGGCNCAATATTCACCACCATCCATCCCGCAATCCTGCGGTGATGCAACGATGATGTTCATCCCGGTATCTGCTGTTGCGGTTGCATCGCCTGCCNGCTGCATCGTGCCGTCACCGCATAATTGCCAGTCAGAGACAGCCGGNCCCTGTGGCCAGTCGCGCANCCCGATCCACCGGCCGGGGCGCGTGTCATACCAGGTTTGCGGACGCACACCATCCATCAGATAGGCGGTGTAATCAGGGTCATCCATCACGCNGCGATCAACCCCCTTCAGCCAGTGATCCCACCAGCGCAGCGCTTCCTGCAGAAATCCGATTCTGGGTTCGGGCACGGCAAAATGTGGATATTTGTGAACCCATGGCCCGGTCAGCCCGCGGACGGGTGCGCTGATGTTTTCGACCAGTGCTGGCACCGCNTTCTTGTAAGCATCACCCCAGCCNCCAACCGCCAGTACGGCGGCTGTTATCGCGCTGTAATTCTCGCACACCGAACCATGCTGCCAATAGGCATCGCGNTTCTGGTGCGCCAGCCAGCGCAAGGGCAAGAACGGTTCGGCCTGCAGACGGTCAAGCCACATCTGCCGCCAGTCATCACCGACAAGGTCGGGATCGGGCGCGCGCGAGGAATAGGACCACATGGTGGATCCCCAGCCAAAATTCTCGTTCAGCAGGCATCCGCCCTTGTAGTGGATATCATCGGCATAACGATCGACAGTCGAACACAGGGTGATGATGGCCTTCAACGGCNCCGGGTTCAGCGCTGCAACCTGCAGGCTGTTGAACCCGCCCCAGCTGATCCCCATCATGCCAACGGTACCGCTGCACCATGGCTGTGATGCCAACCAGTTGATGGTGTGGACAGCATCATCCAGTTCCTGCTGNGTATATTCATCNTCCATGATGCCATGGCTGTCGCCATTACCGCGCATATCAACGCGAATGCAGGCATAGCCGCGCTTGGCAAAATAGGGGTGGGTCAGGCTGTCACGCGCCGTTGTTCCATCGCGCTTGCGGTAGGGCAGAAATTCCAGAATGGCAGGGACAGGCGCAGTTTCAGCATCGGCCGGCATCCAGACCCGTGCAGACAGGCGGCATCCATCAGCCATGATAANCGGCATATCCGGGACTTCGGTAATATCTCTNAGATTNGCAANGCTCATGTTGGTGGTCCCTGATGAATCAATAGGTGGCAAAAGATCACAGGTGAATATTCACTGTGGTTCATTCAAAAGTCCATGCGCCGCTGGCAAGCATAATGGCGGCGTCGATGATGTGGGTGAAGGCTGCTGCCGCTCGGGCGGATGATCCGCGGGCGCGCAGAAACCCGTGCACAAGTCCGGCCGCATCAATCCATTTTGCCTTGCCGCCAGCAGCGGTGATGGCGCTGCAATAGCCTGGCCCGTCATCGCGCAGCGGATCGCATTCAGCGGTGACAACAACAGTTGGNGGCAGNNCGGAAAANTCTGTGTCATCCAGCGGCTGCAATGNTGGATCACTGNCGCTCAAAGGTCCGTCNAGGCGCACNTTCAGATAATATTGCACATCAGCGCGGGTCAACATCGGGGCGTTGGCATGCGCAACAAAGCTGCCGGTTNCAGTATCCGGTCCCAGTGACGGANAGATCAGAATCTGGCCGATGATGCGCTTGCTGACAGCTGNGTCATGGCGCAGNGCATGGGCGGTTGCCGCNGCCAGGTTGCCGCCGGCGCTGTCACCGCACAAAATCAACGGGCCGCCATCTTCGTCCAGCAGGGCCCGCGTTGCAGCCACACAATCATCAAACATCGCCGGGTGGCGGTGTTCAGGGGCAAGGCGATACGCAATCGCGATCACATCAAGGCCGACTTCGCGCGCATNTCTCGGCNCAGACATCATCATGGCTGTCCAGATTTCCGACAACAAACCCGCCGCCATGGATATAGAGAATGCGNGCGGCAAACCTGTCGGCATCATCAGCCTGTGCGCAGCAATAGTGGCGGGCCGGAAGGGCTGCCAGCGGCCTGTCTTTCACCGTGATCCNGGCAGGTCTGCCCTGATGGAAATCGCGGCACATCGCATCATAGGCGGCGCGCTGCCCGGCAATGGTCATCGTCGATGTATCACCGGAATAATAGNCCTCGGTGCGTTTGATAAAGGCGCGCGTTTCAGCATCGATAATGTGATCATACCCGGATTCGGCCATCACTGCGTCTACCCATTATTCTGCTGCCACCAAGGCCCGCGCCCTGTTACAATACCCAGACAATTTGCCAACAATCTACCGACAATCAGGATATCGTGACAGAGGGGCCATCCGGGCAAAGATAATGACACTTGTTGCTGTTGATATTGGCGGGACAAACATCCGCCTTGCNGTTGTGCGCCCAGATGGCGGGCTGGCCGAGCATCGCAGCATGCTGTGCGCCGACTTTCCGTCCTTTGAGGCAGCGATAACTGCCTATGCCGATGCAGCAGGGATCACGGTCAGCGCGGCCAGCNTTGCAGTCGCCGGACCGGTGCAGGATGACCTTGTAGATGTGACCAACAGCCACTGGTCATTTTCNAAGACCGCACTTGCCGAGTCGCTGCAGCTNGAACAGCTGCTGATCATCAATGACTTCACTGCACAGGCGCTTGCCCAATCTGATCCGGCGGCGAATGGCAACATGCTGTTGCTTGACGGCACCNCAACTGATCATGCGCCACTTTTGGTGATTGGTCCCGGCACCGGGCTTGGTGTGTCGGCGCTGGTGCCGGCGGGCGGCGAATATCGGCCACTGGAAGGTGAGGGCGGTCATGTTGGCATGTCACCGCANAGTGATGCCGANCTGGAATTGTTTGCAGCCCTGCGCGGTGAAGTGGCGCATGTATCGGCTGAACATTTTATCAGTGGCAGCGGGCTGCAGACCATCTANCGGCTGCAGACCGGNGGCAAGATGCNGAGCGCNCCCGACATNGGCAAAGCCGCGGTGGCAGATGCCGGGCCGGAACGCGATGCGGCCAATATGATGCTGGGGCTTCTTGGCAGTGTTGTTGCCGATGCGGTGTTGACGATGGGATGCTGGCGCGGCGTGGTCATTGCCGGTGGCATCGTGGCGCATATCCAGCCGCTGGTGGCTGGCAGCCCGTTTGCCGCACGGTTTCGCCACAACGGGACAATGTCACCTNTGCTGCAGGCGGTGCCTGTCTGGCTGTCCGTTGATCCGCATGCCGGTTTGCGCGGGGCCGCTGCAGGCTTTTCAAACAGCCATATGGCCGCGCGGATGATCCGGCGTGATGTGGCGTGATCAGTCTTNGCCGGGGTGCGGTGCTGGCACAAAGCGGGGCATGGTCATAACCAGACAGCNCAGAATCATGGCGGCACATGCAAGGGCAATGATGGTTGCATCAAGGCCGNCAANATGGGCAATGACACCAAGCAGCGCTGGTCCGGTAATCAGCCCGACATAGGCNAAACCGACAACAATCGAAATATCGCGCAACCTGTCACCGCCNGCAGCACTGCCGGCCTGTGAAATGATGATCGGAAAGGCGTTGCCGATTGCCAGGCCAAAAACCACATAGGCGGCCATCAAGACGGTGACCTGCCCCAGCAGAACAGCGGCCAGCAGCATGACCCCGGCCAGCATCATCGGGACGGCCATAATCAGATGAACCGGAAACCGGTTGGCCAGCCAGTCACCAGCAAACCGAACGGTGGCGATTGCAATGCTGAACAGCACGACAGTCTGTCCGGCTTCGCTGACCGACAACCCCATAACGCGGTTCATATGCAGCGCCGACCAGTCCAGAGCGCCGCCTTCTGACAGGGTCGCCAGCGAAATACACAATCCCAGAAACAGGACAACCGGCAGCCGCANACGGGCACCGGCGTCCTNGGCGGCGGCGCTGCCATCATGACGATGATCGGCATCAGCCATATTCTCGGTGCTGACCCAGTGCCGCCGCATGGCCAATCCGCTGCCAACCAGCACCGCCGATCCGTAGATTACCCATCTGACAGGCAAATCAAGCGACAGCATCAGCGTCAGCAGGGCCGCCCCGCTGAGCGAACCAAGCGAAAACAGGGCATGGAAAAATGACATGCCGCGGCGTCCCGAACGCTGTTCCCATTCCGACGCCTGGCTGTTCAGCCCGGCATCCACAAAGCCGGCAGCAAATCCGGTGACGATGCCGACCAGGAACAGCATCATCACTGATCCGGTTGTCAGCACGATAGCAAAGCCCAGCACATAGACAGCGGAAATGATCCGGATCAGCCGCACTGCATCCTGAAACACAACAAACCGGTTCACGCAAAAAATGGCAGCGCACAGGCTGAGCCCGATCACCAGCAGGAACAGACCAAGGGTGAGTTCTGACAGACCGAGGCTGGCCACGCGTTCAGGGATCATGACCCCCCACATGCCCATAAAGCTGCCAAGACCGAAGAAGCCGGCTGAAATGGATCGCCGTGCCGCGGCCAGATGTGGAACCGACATTTAGCCGGACAGACCGGCGGCAGCGCGGGCGTTTGCTGCAATAGTGTCAAAGTCACCGGCGGCGATCATCGCTTGCGGGGCAATCCAGCTGCCGCCGACACAAGACACATTCGGCAGTGCCAGCCAGTCAGGCGCGGTGGCAAGGGAAATGCCGCCGGTCGGGCAAACCGATACACCCGGTAGGGGGCTGGCCAGTGACTTGACAAAGGACGGACCACCGGCAGCGGCCGCCGGAAAAAACTTGATGGCACTGAACCCTGCGTCCATCAGCGCCATGATCTCGGATACGCTGGCGGCGCCCGGCAACAGGGGCAGGCCGGTGTCAGCTGCGCCCTTGATAACGGCATTGGTGGTGCCGGGCGATACCAGAAATCCTGCCCCGGCATCGCGTGCCTGTGCGGCAAGACCGACAGAGGTCACGGTGCCGGCACCGATCAATATCTCGGGACAGGCTTTGGCCACTGCCTGCATGGCATCCAGCGCTGCTGGTGTGCGCAAGGTGATCTCGATCGTGCGGATCCCGCCTTGCAGCAGCGCCTGCGCCAGCGGTACGGCCTGTGCGCTGTCATCAATGACAATGACCGGCATCACCGGACCCATCTGCAGAATTTCAGTGATCGAGATCATGACATGTCCTTTCCGGCAAGCAGGCCGCCGCCATTCTCGGCAGGTGCCGCACTGCCACGAAGGGNGGCAAAAAGNGGNCGGGCAAAGCCGCGCTGCGGGGCCTGGTTGAGCGGTCCGGCAGCGGCGCGCTGATCCAGNTCAGCCGCGGTGTCCAGACGCCCGTTGGCAGCATCAAGTGTTATCANATCCCCGTCCTGCAGCTTGCCAATAGGCCCGCCTGCCGCCGNCTCGGGGGTGACATGGATGGCTGCCGGAACGGTGCCNGACGCGCCAGACATGCGCCCGTCGGTGACCAGCGCCACGGCAAATCCNTTGTCCTGAAGGTTGGAGAGAACAGGCGTCAGGCTGTGCAGNTCGGGCATGCCNGTGGCTTGCGGACCCTGACCCCGTACCACCACCACCACATCACGGTCGAGCTGACCATCGGCATAGGCCGCCTTGACGGCCGCCTCGTCAGCAAAGACAGCAGCAGGCGCGCTGATCCTGTGGCGTTGTTCGGCAACTGCCGAAATCTTGATAACGGCCTTGCCAAAATTGCCGTCCAGCATGCGCAGCCCACCATTCGCCGCATGCGGGTCAGACGCCGGGCGCAGAATGTCGGGATCAAGCGATGTGNTGGCGGCAGGCTGCCAGTGCAAGCCATCCTTGCCAAGGCGCGGTTCCGCCGCATGGTCCGACAGGCTGTCACCAAAAACGGTGCTGGCGCTGCCATCCAGAAGCCCGGCACCGATCAGCTCACGGATCACAAAGCCGATGCCGCCNGCCGCATGGAAATGATTCACATCTGCCTTGCCGTTTGGATAGACGCGGGCCAGCAGCGGCGTGATCTCTGACAGGTCGGCAAAATCCTGCCAGGTCAGCGAAATGCCTGCGGCTGCNGCCATCGCCGGCAGGTGCAGCGTGTGGTTGGTTGAACCGCCAGTGGCATGCAGCCCGATGATAGCATTCACAAAGCTGCGCGCATCCAGCACCTTGCCAATCGGTCGCGGATCGCTGCCGCGCCGTGCGATGGCCACTGCCTGATGCGTTGCCGCAACGGTCAGCGCATGTCGCAGGTCGTCCTGCGGGTTGATAAAGGCAGCACCCGGCAAATGCAGGCCCATCACTTCCATCAGCATCTGATTGGAATTGGCGGTGCCGTAGAATGTGCAGGTGCCGGGGCCGTGATANGCCGCGGACTCGGATTTCAGCAGNTCGGCACGGCTGGCCTCACCACGGGCAAATGCCTTGCGCACCGCTGCTTTCTGGTCATTCGGAATGCCGGTTGCCATCGGGCCGGCCGGCACAAAAATGGTTGGCAGATGACCGAAAGCCAGCGCCCCGATCACCAGTCCCGGCACGATCTTGTCGCAGACACCAAGGCACAGCGCGGCATCATAAACCCCGTGCGACAGGCCGATGGCGGTCGACATCGCAATGACATCGCGGCTCATCAGTGACAGTTCCATGCCCGGACGGCCCTGGGTTACGCCATCACACATGGCCGGCACGCCGCCAGCCACCTGCGCCGTTGCACCAACAGTGCGCGCGGCGGCCCTGATAACCTGCGGATAGGTCTCAAAGGGCTGATGGGCCGACAGCATGTCGTTATAGGCGGTAATGATGCCGATATTCGGGGTCGGGGCGGTGCTGTCGCCCAGAACATCATCCTGGTCCGGGCCGGCTGCCGCAGCAGCATGCGCCAAGTTGGAACAGGACAGGCCNCGCCTGTCACTNTCGGGTGATGTGTCCATCGCCTCGATGTCTTCAAGATAGGCGCTGCGCGAATCATGGCTGCGCCGTTCAATGCGTTCAGTGACGCTGGCAACGCGATCGTGAAGTGTGCTCATTGGCATTCCCCCGGAGCATCAGTCATCATGGCGTCAATCATCATAAGGGTCTATCCAGTGACGCCCGTCACGGCTGAGCAGAGTATCAGCCGGGCCCATGGTGCCGCTACGGTAGAGTNCCGGTCTGCGCCCGGCAAGCTGGTCAAGAACAGGGTCGATGATATCCCAGGCTGCAAACACCTCGTCCCGCCGCATGAACAATGTCTGGTTTCCACGCGCGGTATCCATNAGCAGGCGTTCATAGGCATCCGGAAGACGTTCATTGAACGTATCATCAAAGCTGAGATTGAGTTCAGANGGAAACAGGCGCATGCCGCCCGGGCCCGGCTGTTTTGAAATCAGCTGCAGACGCAGCCCTTCACTTGGCTGCAGCCGAATGATCAGCCGGTTTGGCTGGCTGTCGATCTCGTCATTGCCGTTGCGGCGAAAGATATCGTGCGGGCGCTGCTTGAAGGTAATGACGATTTCCGACGCGCGGTGCGACAGATGCTTGCCCGTGCGGATATAGAACGGCACGCCTGCCCAGCGCCAGTTATCAATGGCCAGCTTCATCGCAACATAGGTTTCNGTATCGGAATCCTGTCCCAGTTCGCCNGCATATTCCTGATATTGCCCGCAGATGATGTCGTCTGCATCAACTGGCCGTACGGCGCGCAGCACACGCAGTTTTTCATCACGCACCTGATCGGCATCAAAGAATGATGGTGGTTCCATCGCCACAAGGCAGACAAGTTGCAGCAGNTGGTTCTGCACCATATCGCGNATCGCGCCATAGGAATTGTAATAGCCGGCACGTTCGCCAACCCCCACCGTTTCGGCGACGGTGATCTGAACATGGTCGATATGATTGTTATTCCACTGCGTCTCGAAGATNACATTGGCAAAGCGCAGGGCCATCAGGTTTTGCACGGTTTCCTTGCCGAGATAATGATCGATCCGGTAGATCTGGGTCTCATCAAAAATTTCGGCCAGTTCAGCGTTGATGGCGCGGCTGGATGCGCCGTCATGGCCAAGTGGCTTTTCAACCACAAGGCGTGCCTGCGGGGTGACAAGACCGGAAGATTTCAGCATGCCCGTTGCCGCGCCAAACAGGCTGGGTGCAATGGCAAGATAAAAGATGACTGGCCGTTCGGCGGCACTGCGTTCACNNACAAATTCGGTCAATGCGGCGCTGCCATCACCCGAGGCGACATCCAGCGTAATCATCGTGATGATCGACAGAAACGCGTTCCAGGTGTCTTCATCGGCCCGCCCGCTGGCGAAGGCATCGTCGCAGAACGGGCGCAGCTTGCCAGCATATTCGGCCAACGAGATATCATGCCGTGATGCGGCAGCAATGCGGTAGTCAGTGGTGATCTGACCATCAAGATAGCGCCAGAACAATGCGGGCAGAATCTTGCGCAGCGCCAGATCGCCGGTGCCGCCGATGATCACATAATCGCTTGGNACCAGCCCTTTGGTCAGGGATTTCTTGTCTGCTTTCCTGGCGCCAGATGCGCCGTGGCCAGCCTGTTCACCTGTCATGTTGTCAATCATTGCCGTCAGCCATCTTTGNAGGTCCGTCGATTATGTCTGAAGGATCGCCCCGGNGGTGTCCAGCATCCTGTTCGAAAATCCCCATTCATTGTCATACCAGGCCAGTACGCGCGTCATGCCGTCCGGCATCACACGTGTCTGGTCGAGATGCAGGATTGACGAGGCNGGATGATGATTGAAATCACTGGAGACAAGTGGCCGGTCAGTGACGTCGAACACGCCGTTGCCGGCTGCCTTGCTGGCGGCAACAAACACCTCGTTCAGCGCGGTTGCGTCCATAACATCACGCGGCTGAAAGACCAGATCGACAGCCGATACATTGGGTGTTGGTACGCGAATGGCCACGCCATCAAGCTTGCCTGCAAGGTCGGGCAGGACCAGGCCAACAGCGCGCGCCGCACCTGTGGTTGACGGTACNATATTGATGGCNGCAGCCCGTGCCCGGTATGGGTCCTTGTGGTCGCCGTCGATCAGATTCTGGTCACCTGTATAGGCATGCACAGTGGTCATGAAACCCTGCACGATGCCACAGCTTTCATGCAGGATTTTGGCAACCGGTGCCAGACAGTTGGTTGTGCATGAAGCATTGGAAACTACCGTCATATCGCTGGTCAGGACGTTTTCATTGACGCCAAAAACGATAGTGGCATCTGCGCCCTTTGAGGGGGCGGATACCAGCACCTTTGCCGCGCCGGCAGTGATATGGCGTCTGGCCGCATCGGCATCTGTGAAAATACCGGTGCATTCCATGACCAGATCAACACCCAGATCACCCCAGCGGCAGTCCTCGGGCGTTCGTTC
>NYTO01000032.1 GCA_002683535.1 SAR116 cluster bacterium | reverse complement strand
CGGTGATGGCCGAAACCGACCGTTATGTGGCGTTCGGGTCAGAATACCGTGCGCTGGTCAATCTGCCGGATATCGATGCCGCTCGCGTCTGGGAGCCCGAACCCGCAACCGTATATTTCTGGACGCACTGACATGCAGACCATCGATCTTGAAGATCAGGGACTTCGCGCCCTCAATGAAACCCTGCAATCGCAGGACAGTGATACCAATCAGACAGAATGGCTGGTCACCAATCCGCGCGGCAGCCATGCCATTGCGGTCGGGCTTGATGCCCCGATTGATGTCACCATCAAGGGGTCAACCGGCTATTACTGTGGTGGCATGAACAAGCAAGCNAGCATCACAGTCGACGGATCAGCCGGCCCGGGCGTNGCCGAAAACATGATGTCCGGCAANATCGTCATCGAAGGTGATGCCAGTCANTATGCCGGTGCCACCGGGCGTGGCGGCCTGCTGGTGATCAAGGGAAATGCCTCGTCGCGATGCGGAATCTCGATGAAGGGCATCAACATCGTGGTGCATGGCAATATCGGTCATATGTCAGCTTTCATGGCCCAGTCGGGCACGCTGGTGGTGTGCGGTGATGCCGGTGACGCACTGGGGGATTCGCTGTATGAGGCGCGCCTGTTTGTGCGCGGCAGTGTGAAAAGCCTTGGCGCAGACTGCGTCAAGAAAGAGATGCGGCCCGAACATATCGANTTGTTGCGCGGCCTTCTTGAAGAGGCTGGCAGCGATGCCCGGCCAGAGGATTTCACCCGCTATGGATCAGCCCGCAAGCTGTACCATTTCGATATTGACAACGCCGGCGCGTATTGAGGCCTGAATCGATGGATGATCACCAGAAAAACAACCCGCCCCGNACCATGCCAATTCAGTCGGCGACCTTCAGCAATCCGGTGAATGCCGAAATCCGGCGGGCTGCTGCCACCGGCATCTATGATATCCGNGGCGGCGGTGCCAAGCGGCAGGTACCTCATTTCGACGATCTGCTGTTTCTGGGCGCATCCATGTCGCGCTATCCGCTGGAAGGCTATCGTGAAAAGTGCGAGACGTCTGTCACGCTGGGATCACGCTTTGCCAAAAAGCCGATCCATCTNGATATTCCGATCACCATTGCCGGCATGAGTTTTGGGGCGCTGTCCGGTCCGGCAAAAGAAGCGCTTGGCCGCGGGGCAACCATGGCCGGCACATCGACAACAACCGGTGACGGCGGCATGACCGAAGAGGAACGNGGCCATTCCGAAAAGCTGGTCTATCAGTATCTGCCGTCACGATATGGCATGAACCCTGATGATCTGCGGCGCGCCGATGCCATCGAGGTGGTTGTCGGCCAGGGTGCAAAGCCGGGCGGCGGCGGCATGCTGCTTGGCCAGAAGATCAGTGACCGTGTCGCTGACATGCGTGATCTGCCGCCGGGAATCGACCAGCGTTCTGCCTGCCGTCACCCTGACTGGACCGGACCGGATGACCTTGAAATCAAAATTCTGGAGCTGCGTGANATCACCGGCTGGGANAAGCCGATCTATGTAAAGGTTGGCGGCGCCCGCCCNTATTTTGACACGACGNTGGCAGTCAAGGCAGGTGCCGATGTGGTNGTGGTTGATGGCATGCAGGGCGGNACGGCCGCCACGCAGGATGTGTTCATTGAAAATGTTGGCCAGCCCACCCTTGCCTGCATCCGCCCGGCTGTAAGGGCCTTGCAGGATCTGGGCATGCATCGCGAGGTACAGCTGATCGTGTCAGGCGGGGTGCGTTCAGGGGCCGATGTCGCAAAGGCACTGGCGCTGGGGGCGGACGCTGTATCAATCGGATCGGCTGCAATGATTGCCATTGGCGACAATGACCCGCGCTGGGAAGATGACTATAACGCACTCGGCACCACGGCCGGGGCCTATGATGACTGGCATGAGGGAAATGATCCGGCCGGCATTACCACACAGGACCCGGCATTGATGGCNCGACTGGACCCGGTTGAAGGTGGCCGGCGTCTGCGCAACTATCTGAAAGTCATGACGCTGGAAGCGCAGACCATCGCGCGCGCCTGCGGCAAGAATCATGTCCATAATCTTGAGCCCGAAGATCTGTGTGCGCTGACCATCGAGGCCGCCGCCATGGCNGNTGTGCCNCTTGCCGGCACCAGCTGGATTCCGGGCAATNGCAACTTTTAGACCAGCGGGGGCTATATCGGCATAGGGCCAACAGAGGCACGCGCAACGAAGGGAGACAGACATGACCATCGATCTGGCAGCATTCGCCAAGGAAAACGGCGTCAAATACTTCATGATTTCCTACACCGACCTGTTTGGCGGGCAACGCGCCAAGCTGGTGCCGGCGCAGGCCATCGCCGATATGCAGGTTGAAGGGGCCGGCTTTGCAGGCTTTGCGACCTGGCTGGATCTGAACCCGGCACACCCTGACATGCTGGCTGTTCCCGATCCGGATTCGGTAATCCAGCTGCCATGGAAGCCGGAAGTGGCATGGGTTGCTGCCAACTGCATGATGGATGATGCACCGGTCATGCAGGCCCCGCGCAACGTTCTGAACAAGCTGATTTCCGATGCCGCTGCCGAAGGCATGTATGTCAAAACCGGTGTCGAGGCCGAATTCTTTCTGCTGACCCCGGATGGCAGCCAGATTTCTGATGAATATGATACAGCTGCCAAGCCCTGCTATGACCAGCAGGCCGTGATGCGCCGCTATGATGTCATTGCTGAAATCTGCGATTATATGCTGGAACTCGGCTGGGGGCCGTATCAGAACGACCATGAGGATGCGAATGGCCAGTTCGAGATGAACTGGGAATTTGATGATGTGCTGAACACCGCCGACAAGCACAGCTTCTTCAAGTTCATGACAAAGTCGGTGGCTGAAAAACACGGCTTTCGCGCAACCTTCATGCCCAAGCCGGTTGAAGGTCTGACCGGCAATGGCTGCCATGCGCATATCTCGGTATGGGACAAGGCTGGCAAGACCAATGTCTTTGCCGATGACAGCATGGAACTGGGCCTGTCCAGCAAAGGTCGCCACTTTCTTGGCGGGATCATGAAACATGCCAGCGCACTGGCCGCGATCACAAATCCCACAGTGAACAGCTATAAGCGGATCAACGCGCCGCGCACCATGTCCGGCGCAACATGGGCCCCGAATACGGTCACCTGGACCGGCAACAACCGCACGCATATGGTGCGTGTTCCCGGGCCCGGGCGTTTCGAATTGCGGCTTGCCGACGGGGCGGCCAACCCGTATCTGCTGCAGGCGGTGATCATTGCGGCAGGCCTTGATGGCGTGCGCAACCAGGCTGATCCGGGGCGGCGTTATGATATCGATATGTATGCCGAAGGGCACAAGGTGCGCGGCGCGCCAAAATTGCCGCTGAACCTGCTGGATGCCCTGCGCACCTTTGACAAGGACCGGTCGCTGAAATCAATGCTGGGTGACGAATTTTCAGCCGCCTATCTCAAGCTGAAAATGCAGGAATGGGATTCCTTCATGGGACATTTCTCGTCCTGGGAGAAAGAAAACACGCTCGATATCTGATCCGCTGCGACCAGGCTACAGATTGGATTCACGGATCACCGTGATCACGGCGTCCGTCACCTCCTGCGTAGCAGCACTGCCGCCCACATCGGGCGTCATGATGCCGGCGGCGCACACCTCTTCTATCGCCTTCATCAACCGGCGGGCCGCGTCAGNCTCGCCAAGATGATCCAGCATCTGACAGGCGGTCCAGAAGGTGGCAACCGGGTTGGCAATGCCCTTGCCGGTTATATCAAAGGCCGANCCGTGGATCGGNTCGAACATGGATGGGAACCGGCGTTCGGGATCGATGTTTGCCGTCGGTNCNACCCCAAGGCTGCCAGCCAGTGCCNCGGCAAGATCAGACAGGATATCGGCATGCAGGTTGGTGGCGACGATGGTNTCAAGGCTTTCCGGCTGCAGGGTCATCCGCACNGTCATGGCATCAACCAGCATCTTGTCCCAGCTTACATCTGGAAATTCATCAGCGANTTCAGCGGCNATTTCATCCCACATCACCATGCCATGNCGCTGNGCATTTGATTTCGTGACAACGGTCAGNAATTTGCGNGGACGGGACTGCGCCAGACGAAACGCATAACGCATGATCCGCGAAACACCTGNCCGCGTGAAAATGGCTGTTTCGGTTGCCACCTCNTCAGGCAGACCGCGATGCGCCCGCCCGCCATGGCCGGCATATTCACCTTCCGAATTCTCGCGGACAATCACCCAGTCGAGATCCCCCGGCCCCTTGCCGGCCAGCGGGGCTGAAATGCCCGGCAGAATGCGGGTCGGGCGGACATTGGCATATTGGTCAAAGCCCTGGCAGATCGGCAGACGCAATCCCCACAGCGTTATGTGATCCGGCAGGTCCGGCGCGCCAACCGCGCCAAAGAAGATCGCATCCTTGTCCCGCAGCTGGTCCAGGCCATCTTCAGGCATCATCCGGCCATGAAGGCGATAATATTCCGATCCCCAGTCAAACGAGGTGAAAGAGATTGAAAAGCCGCCATCACGTATTGCCAGCGCCTCCAGTACGGCGATACCGGCACTGATCACCTCGGGGCCGATTCCGTCGGCAGGAATGGCAGCAATTTCATACGTCTTCATAGATACATCCTCAACAGACCGGTCCACCGGTACCGCTCCCATCAACCCGGACACACGATATCAGAATGGTCGGCAACCACCATATGCCCGAATGGTCGCTGTTCACAGTGGCTGCGACATAGCTGCCGTCAAAAACGCGCAACAGGCACATCAAAACTGCGTTCCCGGTTGAATGACGCAGCAAGGTCCCCATTTGCGATAGGTATCAGATCAGTACCAAGAAAGAAGTATCCCATGTCGATCCGGCCAATCAAGATGACAAGTCAGGCGCAACCAGCAATGGAAGGTGCCGGCGTACATCTGCACCGGGTCTTTGGATTTGGGGATACGGATCCGTTCGATCCATTCTTGATGATGGATGATTTCAGAAATGACAATCCGCAGGACTACCAACAGGGCTTTCCCTGGCATCCACATCGCGGGATCGAGACCATCACCTATGTGTTGACGGGCAATGTCGAACATAGTGACTCGCTTGGCAATACCGGCACACTGCGCGATGGCGACGTGCAATGGATGACTGCCGGTTCGGGCATTATCCATCAGGAAATGCCAAAGGGAAATGCCGCCGGACAGATGCACGGGTTTCAGCTGTGGGCCAATTTGCCACGCGACCAGAAAATGTGTACACCGCGCTATCAGGATGTGGCGTCTGACCATATCACCAGCCTGACCGATGATGATGGCACACATATCCGGGTGATTGCCGGTGATTATCGCGGCTATCGCGGTCCTGTTGATGGCATCGACACCGACCCGCTATATCTCGACATTGCGTTGCCGGCGAATACCAGCCGCCGCTTTCCTTTCGATACACGCCGCCAGGGGTTTGCCTATATCTTTGAAGGCAGCGCCTCTTTCGGCAACGCATCGCGCCCGTTCGGGGTGAATGTCGAAAAGGAATTTGCCGGCGAGGAACTGAAGATCAGGGACCAATCAGGCAACCGTACACTGGTTGTATTCGGCGCGGGTGACGAGGTTGAGGTGACGTCTGGCGAGACAGGCGTTCGGTTCCTGCTGGTGTCCGGTATGCCATTGCGTGAACCGGTGGCGTGGCATGGCCCGATCGTGATGAACACCCGCGAGGAACTGCAACAGGCGTTTCGCGAGCTTAACACCGGCCAGTTTGTAAAAACCGGTGCCGAGGGTTGGCTGAATTCACGTGGCCGCTAGGATAATGCACCGGGAATGCCCTTGTTCGGAGTATAACACCATATGAAATACTGGCTTTTTTTCCTGCCCCTTGTTGCAGCGTTGATGATTGGAAAGACTGTTATGGCCGATGAATTGCAGATTGAAACCCTGACAGCAGGAGACGGCATTACAGCCGAGGCCGGCAAACGCGTCAGCGTTCATTATGAAGGCCGTCTTGCCGATGGCAGTGTCTTTGATGCCTCGCGGCCGCGGGGGCAGCCTTTCGCCTTTACCATAGGTGCCGGACAGGTTATCAGGGGCTGGGAGGAAGGTGTTGATGGCATGCAGGTCGGTGAAAGCCGCCGCCTGACCATTCCGCCTGAACTTGGCTATGGTGCCGAGGGTGCGGGCGATGTGATTCCCCCAAATGCAACATTGGTCTTTGAGATAGAATTGCTGTCGGTCAGCGATCCGATTGTGCTCGGCGAAGTTGACTCACAAGGACTGCAGCAAGCACTGCGCGATGGTGCCGTGCTGGTTGACATCAGGCTGCCCAACGAATGGGCCGACACCGGCGTCATTGAAGGTGCACATACGATCACTGCCTTTTTGCCAAACGGGCGTGTGCATCCTGAGTTTCTTGACAGCTTTCAGGCCGTNGCCCCCTCNCCTGATACNCCCGTCATGCTATATTGTGCCAGCAGCGGCCGAACAAGCAGCCTTGGCAACGCATTGATCGAGCAACTTGGCTACACAAATGTCAGCCATCTGAGCGGCGGGGTCGTTGAATGGCTTGGCGCGGGGAACAAGACTGAACCCTTTGACGAATAGACAATACACCCCAGAGGCCNGGCACATGCNTTGTCATNCAANGNGTTGCCNAACATGGTGCTGACGCAGCCAACACAGTCGGCATTGCGTTGCGCCAGCTTCGGCACGCCAAACCGGGCGCGCGCGCCAATGACATGTCGTCGCAAGCGCCCTTATTTTCCAAACTCCTCCAGCAATCGGCAATATGTCTCCTGACTGCGCCGGAAGCTTGCAAGCCTGAAAAACTCGTTTGGAGCATGGATTTGCTCATCATCAAGTCCGAATGACAGCATGGTCGCATGCACGCCCAGCTCGTCAAGCAACATCGACATCACCGGGATCGACCCGCCAACACGAATTTTGTAGGGCTTTTTGCCATAGACATCCTCCAGCACCTTGCCGGCAATCTCGCTGGAGTTATGCCCGCGCGGAACCAGAAACGGTTTTGCAGATGCCGGCAGCCGTTCAACCTCGACCGTCACACCGACCGGTGTATTGTTATCGATATGTGCCTTGATCAGCTCATACACACGTTCAGGCGACTGGTCAGCCACCAACCTGCAGGTGATCTTTGCATGGGCCTGTGACGGAATGACAGTCTTCGTGCCTTTGCCCTGATACCCGCCCCAGACGCCGTTCAGTTCCAGCGTTGGCCGGGCCCACAGCCGTTCTGGCACCGTATATCCGGCCTCGCCGAAACTCTGCGGCACACCCATTTTGCGGACATATTCATCCTCGTCGAACGGCACACGCGCGATCACCTCCCGGTCCTCGACGCTCAGGTCAATGACATCGTCATAAAAGCCGTCAATCGTGATTTTGCCATCCAGACCTTTCATCGAGGCCACAATATGCGACAGCGCATGGATCGGATTGGCAATGCCGCCGCCATGCATGCCTGAATGCTTGTCACCATTCGCCCCGGTGACAGTAATCTCGCACCCNACCAGACCCTTCAGCCCCTCNGTAAGGCTTGGCTGATCCTCTCCCCATTGNCCCCCATCCGATGAAAACACCATGTCAGCCTGCAACATATCGGCATGCTGGCGAATGAATGGCGGNAGGGTCGGTGAACCAATTTCCTCCTGCCCTTCATAGAACAGTTTCACATTTACCGGCAGTTGGTCGCTGTTGCTGAACAAGGCCTCCAGCGCACAGATTGGNGCCAGCATATTGCCCTTGTCGTCTGATGCNCCGCGCCCGTAAATCCGCCCATCCTTGATTGAAGGCTCAAAAGGCGGGGTGTCCCAAAGCTCGAACGGGTCAGCCGGTTGCACATCAAAATGGCCATAGATCAGGATCGTTGGCTTGTCCGCGCCGGCCCCCATCCAGTCACCATAGACAACGGGGTGCGTTTCAGTCTGCATCAACCTGGCATTGGTGATGCCGGCCTTTACCAGCCGATTGACCACCCATTCGCCAGCGCGCACCACATCGTCAAAATGCTCATCCTGCGCCGACACCGAAGGGATAGCGATAAAATCGGCCAGATCCTCGATAAACCGGCTTTGATGATCGTCAAGATATGTATTCCAGCTCATGCGNAGGTCCCTTTCNTCAGATGCCGTGAAAGGCTATCGCAGGTTGCTGCACCCNATGAAGCCCTTAATGCAAAAATAATCTCGCAGATCATTGTTTTTTATCCAGCCAGACCAACATGAACACATATCCGGATATCATGTGGACGNACCGGCNCGGATATCATATGGACGAACCGGATGTCCGTTGATGCGANAGAGTGGGATGGAGGCAAGGATGTTTGCAGGAGGCAGTGTTGTGACCCTTGACCGGCTGACATCAGACAGATGAACCACCAGACCAGCGAAATCATCGAAATGGCGCTGTCAGACCACACAAGCTTCAAGGCCATTGAAGAGGTTTATGGCCTGACGGAATCGCAGGTGAAAGACCTGATGCGCCGGAACCTGAAACGCAAAAGCTATGAAGCGTGGCGCGCGCGGGTACGCAGGTTTTCCGACCGGCGCCAGCACTACAAATAGACCCCGCGCAGCCAGTGACCTATCCACCGCAATTTCTGACATACATTCGCCACAGCAGACAGGCATGGCTGGCATATGGCGGTGCCGAGGCCGGACTGCTGATCCTTGGTGCCACCCTGCCCATCGCACAGATCACCGAATTCTGGCTGTTTGACACCCGGATTTCGATCCTCGGCATCGGGGCCACTTTACTGTCATCGGGTGAAATTCTGCTGGCGTTTGTGGTGCTGGGATTCGGGTTTGTCTTTCCGATGATCAAGATTATTCTGGGAATGCGCCGCCGGGGTATGCGCAAGGATGCCGGTCAACATGCCGTCAGCCGGACAGGCCGCGCGCAGGCGTTCTTTCAAAAATTCAGCATGGTTGATGTTTTTTTGCTCAGCTTTCTGGTGTATGGAAGCAAAATCTCCGAAACATACGAGGTGAGCCTCGGTATCGGAGCCTATTTTCTGATGGCTTCAATAGCCCTGTCTTTTTTCAAACCCTATCTGCTCGCAAACGCGGACCAGCCGCGCTAAAAGCAGGCACGCAGCGGACCAGAGACCGGTTCGCGCCGTCAACGCAAAGGCACAATGATATGAGCGCAGATCAACTGACCGAACTTTCCGCCCTTGGAAAACCAACACCGCTTCCAAGCGAACCAAGCATCAACACGCTTGAAAAGGTGCCCAGCCCGCACCCTGATGACCATTTTGTCGTGCGCTTTACACAGCCTGAATTCACCTCGCTGTGTCCGGTAACTGCGCAGCCCGATTTTGCGCATCTGGTGATTGATTACATTCCCGATCAATGGATGGTCGAATCCAAATCGCTGAAGCTGTATCTGAACAGCTTTCGCAATCATCAGGCGTTTCACGAGGCCTGCACCGTCAATATTGGCAAGGACCTGATCACATTGTTGTCGCCACGGTGGCTGCGCATTGGCGGCTACTGGTATCCAAGAGGCGGTATGCCAATCGATATTTTCTGGCAAACCGGCAATGTGCCGGACAATGTGTGGCTGCCTGACCAGGGCGTGGCGACCTATCGCGGCCGGGGATAGCCCTGCCCCGCCGTTACGCCTGATCACCGGCAGACGGGCCTTCTATGGCCCGTCGCGTCCCGGCTCATTCGGGTTGCTGGAAAACAGCGCGATCTTGTTGCCCTGGGGGTCGCGCAGATAGGCAACATAAAAGCGGGGGCCATATGCCTCGCGAAAGCCGGGCTGGCCCTCATCAGAACCGCCAGCCGCCAGCGCGGCGGCGTGCAGGTCGCGCACCTGCTTTTGATCATGCGCCTCAAAGGCAACCATGCTGCCATTGCCCGTCGAGGCCGGATGACCGTCAAACGGTGATTTGACATAGAAATCCGGTTGAACAGGCGTTTTGCCAGGCGGCACAGGCAGGGCGAAGCTGAGCTCTCCACCAGCCTCATCCAGCTCATAACCAAGGGCTGGCAGAAAGGCGGTATAAAAGCGTTTCGCGCGCGCCATGTCATCAACCCCGACACTGACATAGGCAATCATGACGCATCTCTGCGAAATCTTCGCAGCAACCAGTTCAGCACAAGGATCGACAGCCCGGCACCGGCAAGGATGACCAGCAAAAAAGGGATGACATGCGCAAAGATCAGCCAATATTCCTTGTCATGGGCGCGCTGTTCAAAGAACCAGACAATCACCCGAAGCGTGAGCAGTGACGCAATCAGCAGAATGAGTCTGGTGATAAGTTTTCCTGCATGTTCCAAATTACCGAACCCGGTTGATCAAATTGTCTGAAGGCAGCCTCTGACCAAAACAGCTGTGATGCACCCTGCCAACTCTGCCCCTCAGCATGATTGATGCCGCGCACCCACTCCGTCTTTACCGTCTCGATCTCCATCGCGCCGACACCACAAAAGCCTGACACAGATGTGCTCTGTGTCCTACCGTATTATTGTAGCTTTCAGGGAATTGCCTGCCGGAGAGTTGAATTTCAATCAGATGCAGTTCGGCGACATGACCGGGGTGGCAGCCAGCTAGCTCACAAATGTACTTCCGATTACAAGTGCTGTCGCCACACCGATTATTGGCAGGATCCGGTCAGCGGCCCTTCGTTTTTTTCGTGGGGCCTTGTCTTTCGCAGATGGGTCGTGAAATGCATTTGTCATTGGCACCATTTCGAAACCAAGTGTGACTTCGATGTTGTCTTTTTTGTACAATGTCTGATTGTTGTCCATCGCTTACCTCCCGGGGCATTTCTACCGCTTCGTCATGCAAGCTTTGTGCCGGTCACCCGAATATACTGGTCCATGTTTCGGGTAATTTGGTGCCCCGTTGCATTTGGCTCGTTGTCGACGGGTCAGGATGGCGTTACGTCCGGCCATGGGCCGATCAGTGTATCTCAAAAGCCAATGTGGGCATCACTAGCCGCACCGTCACAGTGCCGATGAAGGACTTGGCCTCCATTCTGACGGGAAGAAACAGGTCTGGCCGCACTTCCGCGACGAATATCAGAACATCTTCTGGCGCTGGTTGCTGTTTGCGCCAGCGTGACTTTCGCTGATGGCCGCCGGTCGCCTTGCTGACAAACCCGCATACTGACGTTTTTCCTGCAAAGGCAAAGGGGCGGTCTTTTTCCAGTATTTGTGTGCCAAGGTTATGCAGCTCAAATTCGGACGTCCTCAGGCCATCATAGACACGTTCTGATCCCGCGCATGAACCGTCCTGCGCGACGCTGTTAAGCGCATTCAACATCGCACTGAATGGATCGATGGCCCCGTCGATATGCTTGTCGGAAAGCGGAAAGACTTTCTCGAGGTCCAGTTCAGGGTCTCTCTTGGTAACGACGGAGTCTGTATCCAGTGCCCATATCGTCAGGGCCTGCCGAGTACGGCGCTTGGAAACACCCCCGATGGAGAGATTTTGTGGCAGATACAGGCCGTTTTCAATTCTGCCGCTAAGGTCTATCTGACCGCGATACTTTCGCAACATGTCGGTCAAACCGACTGTCCGGGATGTGGCCGAGAGTTCAAATGTGTCTTCGCCAAAAATCCAGTCTGCAGAGGTTGTTGCCACGTCGACATGGCCCAGACTGACCTTGTAGCTGAGGTGAACCGCCATTGTCTTTGACTGGGCGAACGCGGCTAATGGCCAGACAAGCAACGTGGTGGCCACAACAAGACACCAAACAAAAGAGCTGACCCTGATCATCTGCCGGCCAGCCCGGCTGCAGCAGGAACCGATATAAAAAACAGCCAAATCCTTCACCTTGGTGGCACGACAATCACCCGTCATCTGCACGGCACCATACCACTGTAATACATGAAACACCCGT
>NYTO01000004.1 GCA_002683535.1 SAR116 cluster bacterium | reverse complement strand
CCCGCGCGGTACTTTACCGAACTGACAGCGCGTGACAAGGTCATCGGTGCCTTGATCCGAAAGGTGCAGTACCGCCTGATCGACAGTAATCTGCAAAGCAACAATCTGGCTGTTAACCTTGACCGGATTACCGAACTTGTCGAGATGCAGATTGACCGGCTTGATCAGGAAGACCCGATGGTGGTTGAATTGCTTGAGCGGCTCAAAGCTGTCCACCAGAAAGTGGTGTTTGCCCGTGACATCATTGCGTATCCGCAGCTTCCAAATGACGATGCAGAGACTAGCCAGACAGATCTGGGCGAAATAGGCTGACAGGTACTACAAATGTATCATTGGATTAGGGTTGTGGGGCGTCAGTCAGGACTGCTTGTCGAGTGTGCGTTGCAGTGCCGCAATGCTGTCACGTGCGTCTTCAAGGCAGGAGATCGCCTCGGCAAGACCAACTGAAGGTGTATGGGTGGACGCTGCCGTGCGTCCGCCAGCGCCGGACTTGGCACTCAGATGCTTTTGCGCACCCTTGATGGTAAAGCCCTCATTATAGAGAAGATCGCGGATCCGTTCGAGAAGCGCCACATCGTCAGGGCGATAATACCGGCGTCCTCCACTGCGCTTCAATGGCCGCAAGGCAGAAAACTTGGTTTCCCAGAATCGCAGAACATGCGGAGGAATTTCCAGATGCTCCGCTACCTCCGAGATTGTCCGGAACGCGTCATCTGACTTTTCAGTCATGACGCGCCGTCAACCCTGTCTTTTAGGATATGTGACGGACGGAAGGACAGCACACGGCGCGGGGTGATGGTCGCTTCCACGCCTGTCTTCGGATTNCGTCCAACGCGTTCGCGCTTGGCATGTACGGAAAATGTGCCGAACGAAGACAGCTTCACCTCTTCNCCTGCCTCAAGACAGCCGCACACNTCTTCGAGGAATGTTTCCACCAGTTCGGCAGATTCATTACGCGAAAGGCCAATATNTTTGTAGACCGCTTCGGTGAGGTCAGCGCGTGTAAGTGTCTTNGACATGCCCAAACGCTAAAGAGAATTACCAACCGAGTCAATTCGATCCGAAGCTTTAACGAAAAAAATATTGNGTTGCATACAGGTGCTTAGGCCCTGCTGCTAACCTGCTTGATAATCAACCTGCCTGCAGCAGGGTTTCAGCATTGCCGGTCACCAGCATATCTGGCGCATCAGGGCCGTCCAAAGCGGACCAGAGCCGCCCCCCAGACCAGNCCGCCACCAATTGCCTCGAATGCCAGCAATTGGCCATTTTTGATCCGGCCATCATCAACTGCGGCAGACAGTGCCAACGGAATCGATGCGGCAGAAGTGTTGGCATGCCGGTCGACCGTCTTCACAACACGGTCATCGCCAAGACCCATCTTTTTCTGCATGCNCTCGATGATCCGGATGTTGGCCTGATGCGGAACCAGCCAGTCGATCTGGTCGACATNCATGCTNGNAAGCTCCAGCACTTCATCCATCACTGTTGACAGTTTTTCGACCGCATGCCGGAACACCTTGTTCCCTTCCATGCGCAGATGCCCCACCTGACCGGTACTGGACGGGCCACCATCAACATACAAAATGTCACGATGNGCCCCATCGGAGTGAAGCTTGCTGGCAAGAACACCGTATCCNTCTGCGTCTTCACTGCTTTCAAGGATCACCGCACCAGCCCCGTCACCAAACAGGACACAGGTTGACCGGTCTTCCCAATCAAGAATTTTGGAAAAACTCTCCGCACCGATGACAATGGCGCGCTTGCCGCGCCCCCCACGCAGCATCGCATCCGCGATATCCAGCGCGTAAACAAAGCCNGCACATACGGCCTGCACGTCAAAGGCAATCGCACTGGTCGCACCAAGCATATGCTGGACCCGTGTCGCGGTCGACGGAAACGTGTCGTCAGGTGTCGATGTGGCGATGACAATCAGATCAATATCGGTGGCTTGNAGTCCTGCGCGTGCCAATGCCTCACGGGCAGCATGGCAGGCCAGATCAGAGGTTTTTTCGTCCTCGGCAACAATATGCCGCTGGCAGATGCCGGTGCGCTGGCGAATCCATTCGTCGCTGGTATCCACCATGCTGGTCAAATCTTCGTTGGTGACAATACGTTTTGGAAGATAACCGCCGACCGAGGTCATCAGGATGGATGTCTCAGGCATCTTCTTTCATCTTCTCCAACTGGGTGTTGGCCCGCGAAATCGCNTCACTGACATCCGGNATAAACCCATGGTCAACAAGTTCGGCCGCAACGTTGATCGCATTGGCAAACCCCACCTTGTCTGTTCCCCCGTGCGATTTTACAGCGATGCCGTTCAACCCCAGAAATACCGCGCCATTATAATAGCGCGGATCGATATGTCGTCGCATATCCCTGATCGCATTGCGCACGAACAGATACCCGATACGCGCCAGAATAGACCCGCCAAGGCTGCGCCGTAACAGCGTGGTGAACAAGCCGGAAATGCCTTCTGCAGTCTTCAGCGACACATTGCCGGTAAAACCGTCGGTCACAACCACATCGATATTACCGGTGACAAGATCGGACCCTTCGACAAACCCCTGATAGTTGACGCCCAGTTCAGCCTCAGAAAGCCTTCGCGCCGCTTCACGGATGTATTCATGACCCTTCTGTTCTTCCTCACCAACATTCAACAACCCGACACGCGGCGTTGCCTCACCAGTCAGACTGCGGAAGAACGCCTGTCCCAGAATGGCAAACTGCACGAGGTTCTCAGCATCACATTCAAGATTGGCGCCGAGGTCCAGCATGCACATCAGATCACCCGTGGTCGGGAAAAAGGCTGCAATGGCGGGGCGCGTGACACCCGGCATGGTGCGGAACTGCAATTTCGACATGGCCATCAATGCACCGGTATTGCCCGCCGAAACAACCGCGTCGGCCTCACCGTCGGCGACGCTGGCTATGGCAAGCCACATNGATGTCATCTTGCCGCGTCTGACAGCCTGCGATGCTGTATCGTCTGGCGAGACTGCGTCATCTGTATGAATGATGGTGGCATCGCCAAGATGCCGGCTGCGCTGAAGCAGCGGTTCTATCCGCGCCTTGTTGCCAAAGAACACCATCTCGATATGGCGGTGCGAGGCGCGTACAATNTCTGCGCCACTGACAACACATTCAGGCGCGCTGTCACCGCCCATTGCATCAAGGGCAATTCGGATTTTCTGCGGATTGGAAGTCACGATCGAGGCACCCTCTGGTCCGTTCGAGGCATTANCGGCACTAGTCTGACGACTTCAGTGCAGCAAGTCCTGCAAACGGATGTTCTTTTTCACTTTCACCCACCGCGAAACTGTGCGGCGCGTCGACGCTGCGTGGCCATGGATTTACCGATATTGCCAATGTCTGGGCGACAACTTCACCNAAATCTATANCACCGTCCACCAAAGGTTCAAANCCNTCGAGGCTGACATCTATGTCAGNCCCCTCTTCAGAGGCGCGACAATAACGCTCTTCGATGGTAAAATCTACCGATTCTGGNACNGGCTCGCCGGTAACACCGCANAGNTGCGTCACCTCAGCCTGCAATTTGCCTGTTACATTCCAATGCCCCGGCCCTGCTCGCTTTACCTTCAACCGGGCCGACAGCCTTNCAACAGCAGCGAATCCAAAGCGCGCCGCCAATGCCGNACANTCGGANTCNTCGCAATCAATCTTGCAGANTTGCGGTCCAGAAAAGGGCAGTGANTCAACATCGATAACGGTACTTAGCGACATCTTCTGCATGATCGCCCCCACGGGTGCTGTTCAGGGATCTGTGCTGCGGGCACTATACAATGACTGGCGCGGTTTGGAGCGCCTTTTTTTGGGAAGCCGGTCCTGGCTGTCTGAATTGCCGGCACATGAAGCTATTCAAGATGTCCCGCAAGAATGACATCGTCCGCAAGAGCCTGCACATTGCGATCAAGATCGATGACAAAGGTCAAAAGCGCTGCCTCTGCCGCGCCCGTGCCGCGCAGCAGATTACGTTCAAGAGCCGCCGCCAACGCGTCGCGATCATCATGATCGAGCGAGGTTGCATAGGCATTCAACCGGCCGGCAAATGCCTCGGACATCATCCGAACACGCTTGGCAACACCAATATCGCCAGCCCCCATCTCGCGAAGGGTCAGGTCCATATCGGCAAACATGGTGTCGAACAATTGTTGGCTGAGCACACTGCCTTCATCGCCGAGTCCCTTCAGGCGGCGCATCACAATCGAGACACACAAGGCAAGCGCATCAAACCTGCCATCAACATCATCTTTTACATTGAATTGACTGTAAAACAGTGGGTTGCGGGCCATTTCTACAGCGTTGCTATAAAGCAATTCTGAACGCTGCGTCTGCCGCCGCTGACCCCAGGAAAGCATATTTCCCAGCCATCCAGTTTCTTGGCTTTTCTTCATCGGTTCATCCTACTATGGTAGCGACATCGCTTGAAACACACCGTTTTCGAGTCGCATCAATAATGCAGGAATCCGAAGATGGCCAGAGGCTTGTTTGACGCATCGTCGCATTGCGGATTGTCACTGTTTCACCGCCTGTCTGTAATCGCTGTGATGATGCTGGGCATTGTTCTGGGTGGCTGTGATGCACGTATTTCGTCGCATGGCCAGGTTATTGATGAAGCCGAATTGAACGAAATCGAACCCGGTGTGACAACCCGTGCGGGCGTTTTTGCCCTTCTTGGCAGGCCCAGCTTTGAAGGCGCGTTCGAATCCGGCAAGGTATATTACCTGAATGATATAATGCTGGAACCCGCTGCCGGGCGCAAACGCACAACAACGCGCACNCTTGTTGTTTTCATTTTCGACAACAACAACCTNGTGNAGGATATTGAAGTGCGCGATGAGAGCACCGGCCAGGTNGTTGNCAGNCTGGACAAGAAAACGCNGACGCCGGGTGACAATTACACCCTTACAGAACAGCTGTTCTCAACCCTGCGNCGCCGCGGCAACTAGTCAGGGCTGCANATCAGACAGGCATGCCGCTGTCACACGTTTGCGCGTTCACGATCCATTTCAACTGATCTGGCCTGACGTGCCAACCGGTCCAGCACCGCGTTGATGAACCCGACATCGCTACCGCACACATCAGCAATCGCCGCATATTCGCTGACCACAGCGCGCGCTGGNAGATGCGGCATGTCTTTCAGCTCAAAAGCCCCCGCATGCAGGATGGCCCGGTCAATCACGGTCAGCCGCTCAAGGCTCCAGTCTGCTGACAAACAGGCGCTGACAGCCTCATCAAGACTTTCCGTATTCGCCTCTATTCCGGCGGCCAGCGCATTCAGATGCGCATGATCAACATCCTTCACACGGAAGGCCTTCACGATATCTGCAACATAATGGTTCAGAAAGGTGGGCAGGAAATCGACAAGTGACTCGCCAGACATCTGCTGCTGATAGGCGACCTGCACCACTGCCAGNCGTGCGGCCGACCGGCGGCGCACAGGCACCGGTTTCAACGCTTCTTGCGGATTAGCCATTGGCGCCAAGTTCCTGCTTCAATACGGCCATGGCAATGGNAGCCTCTGCAGCANCACCACCCTTGTCCTTGCGCTTGTGATCAGCCCGATCCCAGGCCTGATCGGCATTCTCGACAGTCAGGATACCATTTCCTATCGCAAGATTGTCCGCGACTGCGAGGTCCATCAATGCACGTGCCGACTCGCCGCACACAGTATCATAATGTGTCGTCTCACCGCGGATAACACAGCCAAGGGCAATATAGCCGTCAAAATGGCGGGCCCCCGTTTCGGCAAAGGCTATCGCCGCCGGTATCTCGAGAGCGCCAGGCACGCTGATGCGTTCCCAGCTTGCACCGGCTTTCTTCAACACCCGCTCCGCGCCCTGTACCTGCGCATCGGCGATTTCATCATAAAACCGTGCTTCAACGATCAGAAAGTGGCCACTCATCAAACTTCCTTCCCGGCACTGGTCTGTTCCAGCGGCTGCCAGCCCGTGATCTCAAGCTCATAACCGTCAAGGCTGATAACATTTGCCTGATGGTTTGACAGCAGAACCATGCGGCTGACCCCCAACTCATTCAGTATCTGCGCACCAACCCCATATTCGCGCAGCCCTTGAGTCTGGTCTGACGTCCCTCCGCCGCTCAGGCTGGCGCTGATGGTTTCGGACAGGCGTGTCTTCAGGCTTTCCCGCAACAGCACAACAATGCCCCGGCCGGCATCGGCAATTGTCTTCATCGCAGATTCCAGTTCATGGCCCGTACGATTGTCAGACACTTCACCGATCACATCTGACATCATATCGAGCCTGTGCATGCGCACCAGCACCGGTTCGGGGGTGGAGATATCACCCTTGATCAGCGCAATATGCTCGATGCCGGAAATGGTGTTTTCAAAGATCATCAGCCGCCAATCCCCGCCAACCCGCGTCTTGANGCTGGTTTCAACGGTNCGCTGGACAATCGTTTCGCTGCTGCGGCGGTAAGCNATCANATCNGCAATAGACCCGATTTTCAGATCATGCTCGGCCGCAAAACCGATCAGATCTGGCAGGCGGGCCATCTCGCCGTCATCTTTCATGATTTCGCAAATCACGCCCGATGGCTCTTCAACGCCGGCGGCGCGCGCAATATCAACAACGGCTTCGGTATGTCCTGNCCGAACCAGTGTTCCGCCATCGCGCGCGACAAGCGGAAAGATATGCCCAGGCGTGGTGATGTCTTTTTCCGTGCATTGCGGATCAATAGCGGTGCGAATTGTGTGCGCACGATCAGTGGCAGAGATACCGGTNGTCACGCCTTCACGCGCCTCGATGGACACAGTGAACGCGGTCTGGTGGCGGCTTTCATTGCGCTGTTCCATCAGCGACAGGCCCANCGCCTCGGTACGCGCGCGGCTCAGCGCAAGGCAGATCAATCCACGCCCGTATTTTGCCATAAAATTGATTGCGGCGGCATCAGCCCATTCACCAATGATGCACAGATCACCTTCATTCTCGCGGTCTTCATCATCAACAAGGATAAACAGCTTGCCAGCGCGTGCATCGGCAATCACATCTTCNATGGGTGACAGACCAGCGCTGCCAGCGCGTTGTTCAGACTTCATGTTCAAAGCTCTCATTAAGGCGGGCCACATAGCGTGCCAGCATATCAATTTCCATATTCAGCTTGCTGCCGACCTGCAGACGGCCAAAGGTTGTCACATCCCACGTATGCTGGATCACATTGACGCTGAAATCGGTGCCCTCAACCGCGTTCACGGTCAGCGACACCCCGTCCAGCGCCACAGACCCCTTTGCAGCGACAAAGCGGGCCAGTGACCTGGGCGCGCGGAACCACACCACATGGCTGTCACCAACCACCTGAATAGACAAAACCTCAGCCAGGCCATCGACATGGCCTGACACAATATGCCCGCCAAGTTCATCGCCAACTGCCAAGGCGCGTTCCAGATTGACCGTGTCACCTTCTTTCCAGCCGCCAAGCGTGGTCACGCTCATGGTTTCAGCGGATGCAGCAACCGCGTATCCGGTGGCATCGTGCTCGGTCACTGTCAGGCAGATGCCCGCATGACTGATCGATGCCCCGATTGGGATCGAAAGACAGTCCCAGTCAGTCTCAATGCGCAGCACACGGTCGCCGCCATCTCCATCAACGGCGGCAATCTTTCCCGAAGCTGTTACAATTCCAGTGAACATATGCGTGATGTGCCTTCAGTTTGTGGGGTATGCTTACCCCTATTCGGCGGCGTGTTCCATAAGAATGAACCTGTCTGCGCCAAATTGACCTTGATCGGTCACCTTGAAAGCAGGTGTCTCTGGCAAACTTGTCATGTTCAGGGCGGCCATGGTTGGAACACCGTCCTCGCCAATGATGTGCGGACTTTGTGTCCATGAGATGCGATCAACAAGCCCGGCATGCAATAGGCTGGCGGCAAGTTTTCCGCCAGATTCCACCATCAGATGCGAATGTTCGGCAGCGGCCACTGCAGCCATGACAGCTGGCAGTGACAAGCGGCCATGATCATCGGTATCGACAGTCTGCACGATGGCACCGGCGTCGCGCAAAGCTGTCATGTGATCGGCTGACGCATCATGCCGACAAAAAACAGTCAGGCCGGCCTGAGACACATCTTTCAGCAGGGCGCTGTCAGTTGGCAGCCGTAGATGACCGTCCAGCACATATCGGTGAGGATTATCTTCCACAAGA
>NYTO01000031.1 GCA_002683535.1 SAR116 cluster bacterium | reverse complement strand
CATCGTGCTCGTGGCAAACTGCTGCGGCGTATCCTGATTGGCGTTGTTGCCATGCTGGTGGTTCTGGTTGCTGCTCCTGCTGTTTATCTGCAACAGGCTGGAGGCATTACAGGTATTATCGAAGCGCAATTTGCACGCCAGCTGGCGCGCAGCAATCAGGCGTTGTCCCTGACGCTGGGCGATACCGGGGTCGAGTTGCGCCTTCCCGCGATGCATCTGACGGTCACCGCATCTGATGTGACCATATCTGGTGCCGATGCCAGTCTGACCGTTCCTGAGGCAAGTGCGGTTTTCACGCCGGCCGGNTTATTGGCGCAAAGGCCGTTCGAGCTGGTCTTTTCAGACCTGCAGCTTGATCTGACGGTTGATCCGTCAGCGCGAAATATTGAAGCNTCGCCCGGAATGGCGCTATTGGCCNGTCTGGTGGCTGGCGGTGCATCTGATGATACCTCTGGTGATCATAGACGCCCGGTGGACCAGCGGCTGCGCATCGACCGCGCCGCGCTGAACCTTCGCCATGTTGATGACACAGTGGCACCGGTCAGCCTCGTCAATATAAATGCCGTTGGCAGCTTTGACCGCGGCACGCTTGTGAACGGGATGGCGTCTGCTGAAAGGGTTGTTGATGAAGGCCCGGCCGGGCGGCTGGAGGTGGCAACCCTCGGTGATCCGCTAGGTGGTNCCTTCAACCTTGATGTGGCAGCNGATAATCTGTTGCTGGATGGTTTGATTGNATATGNGCCGNTATCGGCCNACATCTTGCCATTCAGCGGAAANATATCCGGCAGGATGAATGCCGCCGTTCGCGACTCCAATATCGCTGTTTTNGATCTTGAGGCAGCGGCAACCGGCGGGTCNCTTGCACTGCCCGAACCTTTTCGCACGATCGACTATAAGACGGCATCGATGATCGCAACCTATCACCGTGACGGTGGTACGCTGACAGTGGCACAAAGCGAGATTGTTCTGAATGACGGGCGCGTTCTGTCAGTGCAGGGCAATATCGCAGAAATTGACAGCGCGGTGCCGGTCATTACCGGCCGTATCGATGGCAATGATCTGTCACTGGACAGCTTCTACGCTGACTGGCCTGACACCATGGCNCCGCAAGCAAAGACCATGCTTCAGGAACGGTTTTCNGGCGGTCAGCTGAGTGACCTTGGTATCGGCATTGCGGCTGAATTTGATCGGGCGGCGCGGCGNCTGAATATCCTCACGCTTGACCTGACGACAGCCTTGAGTGCTGTCGGTGTGGATATCGGTGCGGCACAATATGAACGCCTTCAGGGTACGGGTGACGGCACCCTGTCACTGCGCGTTGGTGCAGGCGGTGTCATTCAAGAACTGTCCGTTGCAATGGGCGCCAGCAATGCAACGCTTACGCTGGCTGGCCGTGAAGCACCGCTGCAGGTTGGCCGTGTCCAGGCTTCCGGCGCGCTGCAGAACAACGGACTGGCGATCGAGGAAGTCAGCGTCAATCTGGCCAATGGCGGTGCGATTTCTGTGTCAGGGCTGCTGGGGCTNGGTNCTTCATGGACACTGGCTGGCGGGTCATTGTCCTTGTCGGCGAACAANATNGATGCCCGNGATTTTNATGACATCTGGCCGAACTGGGCGGTGTCCAGGACGCGAAACTGGGTCGGGCGCAAGATACGTTCCGGGCGTGTTGAAGATGTGCGGCTGGATCTTGTCAGCCAGCGTGATGAAAATCGTCTCAAGGTTCGGCANNTCGATGGCAGCATTACNGTGNGTGACGTCGAGATGGCGTTGGGTGGCGNTGTTCCTGTCATGACAGGCATNGANGGCAGGATGACAATNGCTGACAATACTGCCGAGATTATNCTGACCGAAGGCNATGTCAGTGGTCTTGGGCTGGAAACGGCAAAGGTCACCATCATACCTGTGATCGGTGGCAAGCCGCCACGCGCTGTTGCGGAACTGAACCTCAGCGGTGACATGGGGGACGGGATCGCGGTTGCCACATCCATGCGGATGATCAAGCCNGGCAAGGGCGGCTATGATGCCACGTCCATGCGCGCATCGGGCCAGACCAGTTTCGATATTGTGACACGGTTTCCGGTGCGCCCACGTCTNACCCCTGACGAGATCGGCTTTGAAGCACAGGCGCGCGTTACCGGTGGTGTTTTTGAAAATCTGCCATTTGGCGCTGATGCNCGCGATGCCGAGGCAACAATCACCGCATCGCGCGGCGCGCTNAGCGTTGCCGGNTCCGCGTTGCTGTTCGGTTTGCCATCTGACTTTCGCTATNACAGCCAGCGCANNGGTGACAGCGGCGCGGCGAAGTTGACCGTTGCGACGTCTGGTCCGCTGGATCGTCTGCGTGATCTGGCGGGCAATCTGGGAATTGTCGACATTGGCGGCGTCCATCTGGCGGATGTTGATATGCGGGGTACGGCCGAACTTGCGCTTGATGCAGCGTTTCCGACCGGCCAGAAACTGCAACCCGGTGACATCGATNTAGGTATCGAGATGGTTGTCAGTGACGGCACATTTGGCAATCTGCCTGTTGTGGGACAGGTCCAGAATGCCGAACTGGTGGCAAATTTTGATGCGACAGGGGCATCGGTATCCGGTTCTGCAGAGATGCTGGGCGTGTCCAGCAATCTTCTTGTGACATTTGATGATGACACCGAGCGTGTNTCAATGCGGGTCAGCGCGCAGAAGTCGGCGGCACTGGCNGATATGATGGCNGCGCGCGCGGGCATTGATNTCAACGGCACACTTGCCGGCAGTGTAGAACTGAACAGCGATTTGCAGTTTGGCAATGTGCTGATCGATGTCGGGGTTGATTTCAGTAACGCNGGCGCGTCAGTGCCTGCAATCGGCTGGGCCAAATTGCCCGGCGAACCCGGCACCGCGGCGATGACGCTGGAACTGGAAGGNGGAAGGTTACATCGNATCCGTGACATCANGGTGACATCCAGCAGCCTGTCGGCAACNGGTGAGGCACAGTTCAATGCGCCGGATGAAGGCCCGCTGCAATTGCGCGGTGCAACATTCCGCGACCTGGTCTGGCCCGGCAACGATATTCAGCAACTGACATTATCGACAGACGAAGCTGGCGACTGGCGTATTGCGGGCAATGCCAGGCTGATTGATCTGGTGCCACTGCGCCGCAACCGCGGGCTTGGCGAAGGCAGGGCCATCTCGTTTGAATTTCTTGCTGACCGGATCATCGCCGGTGACGGTATTGTCTTGAGTGGCCAGATCAGCGGATCGAAACGCGGCAATGGCGGTGGCGAGGCACGTTTTTCGGGTGATCTGTTCAACAAGACAAAGCCACTGATCACCGAAGCGCAGGTCGATATCCAGTTTGGTGAAAACGCTGACTTGATGGAAGGCGTAGGCCTTGTTGGTGGGGCGCAAACATCTATCCGTTATGCAGATGACAAAGATAACCCGGCTGAACTGGTTATGACCTCTGACAATGGTGGCAGCACATTGAAAGGGCTTGGTGTGACCGACACTATCCGGTCGGGTGAACTTGTTCTCAAAACCAGNTTTGTTGATGGATATGCAAATTTCGATACCAATATCCGTATTACAAATTTCCGCGTCATTGAGGCCCCGCGTGCGGTANGNGCCTTTTCAGTGCTTGGTCCGGCAGGNCTCATCGGATTGCTGGAGGGTGAAGGCACCTATTTCGGATGGGGTGAGGCAATCATCGAAAACCGCGGCCCGCAAGTCAGGATGAAACAGGTGGNTGGGCAGGGGCAGGCGGTGTCGGTTACGTTTGTTGGCGAGTATGATCGCCAAACAAGAACGGTCGATGTCAGCGGCAATCTGGTGCCNGCCAGTTTCCTCAGCAACATTATTGGTGTCATACCGCTGGTAGGACAANTCCTGACAGGCGTTGACAAGGCCGGGCTGTTTGTCACGCAATTCAGCCTGAAGGGAGATATCGATGATCCGGACAGCTCGGTCACACCGGCGTCCATNATCCCCGGCGTGNTGCGCGATATTCTGAGCCCGTCCTGGCTGGAGCGCGANGGCGAGCGCATTCTGGGCCCGTCAATTGATGGATGATCAGTCGATCACGATAAGAGCGTGACGCTTTTTGCCTGCTGAAATCTTGGCGCGTCCGTCGCCGAAATCTGCCCCTTGCATCACATGATCCTCATCATTGACAGCGACATCATTCAGGCGTGCGCCGCCGCCGCGAATAAGCCGGCGTGCCTCACCATTCGATTTGGCAAAGCCAACCTTTACCAGCGCGGCAATCATGCCAAGACCGTCAGCTTCTTCAGCTGACAGAGATATCTGCGGCAACCCGTCACCAGCACCGCCATCGGCAAAGGTTTGCTGCGCCGTCTGCATGGCTTCGGCAGCGGCGTCTGGNCCGTGACACAGTGTCGTTGCCTCATTTGCCAGAATGATCTTGGCCTCGTTGATATCGGCCCCCTCCAGCGCACCAAGACGGCGCACTTCGTNCATCGGCAGTTCGGTGAAGAGTGACAGGAAGCGTTCAACATCGGCGTCTTCGGTATTGCGCCAGAACTGCCAGAACTGGAAGGGNGACAGGCGGTCGGCATTCAGCCAGATCGCACCATCTGCCGTCTTGCCCATCTTGGCGCCGGATGCGGTGGTGATCAGCGGTGATGTCAGGCCAAAAACCTCCTGGCTGTCGACACGGCGCGTCAGATCGATGCCGGTGACGATATTGCCCCACTGGTCCGAGCCGCCCATCTGCAGCACACAGCCATACCGCCGACGCAGTTCCATAAAGTC
Source organism: SAR116 cluster bacterium (assembly GCA_002683535.1). Classification (GTDB taxonomy): domain Bacteria; phylum Pseudomonadota; class Alphaproteobacteria; order Puniceispirillales; family Puniceispirillaceae; genus UBA8309. The sequence continues at coordinate 2,193 of NYTO01000031.1, read as the reverse complement.
ATAAGCCTGCAGGATGGCGTAATTGAATTCGAGGAATGACAGCGGCTGTTCGCGGTCCAGCCGCAACTTCACCGATTCCATGCCCAGCATCCGGTTGATCGAAAAATGCGGTCCAAAATCCCGCAGGAACCGGATATAGGCCAGATTGTCCAGCCANTCGGCATTATCAACCATGATTGCGTCTGTCGGCCCATCGCCAAATGTCAGGTATTTCTCGAATACCTGAAGAATGCCCTGCTTGTTGTTTTCGATGTCCTGGTCGGACAAAAGCGGGCGGGCCGCATCCTTGCCGGACGGATCTCCGACCTTGGTGGTGCCGCCGCCCATAAGAACAATCGGCTTGTGGCCGGTGCGCTGCAGAACGCGCAGCATCATGATCTGCACAAGCGAGCCGACATGCAGNCTGTCAGCTGTGCAATCAAAGCCGATATAGGCCGGAATTGTCTGTTCGGTGGCGCGTTGATCCAGACCCAGATCATTGGTGATCTGGTGAACATAGCCGCGTTCAATATAGGTGCGGATCAGCTCGGAGTCGTATGACATCGGGCGTTCGGCTTTCTATTCGAAAAGGGGTTCGGGGGTNTCTTCCGGCAGTGCGTCATCGAGATAGGCTGATACCCGTTCGATCATCTGGTCCAGATGGTCGGTGAAGAAGTGGTTGGCTTCGGGAACGANATCCACATCAACCGTGACGCCTTTCTGGATGGACAGACGTTCAACCAGCTTGTGAACAGCATCTGGCGGNACAGCTGTGTCTTCTTCGCCATGCACAATCAGGCCAGATGCCGGGCAGGGGGCCAGAAAGGTGAAGTCGTGGGTCACNGCCGGCGGGGTAACCGAGATGAAGCCGCGAATTTCTGGACGGCGCATCATCAGCTGCATGCCAATCCACGACCCGAATGAAAACCCGGCGATCCAGCATTGTGTTGATGCCGGGTTCTGTGACTGCAGCCAGTCCATGGCTGTGGCCGCATCGGACAATTCACCCTCGCCATTGTCGTANGTGCCCTGACTGCGACCTACGCCGCGGAAGTTGAACCGCATCACAGCAAAGCCGCGTGACTGGAAATGCTGGTACAGCGCATAGGTCACACGATTGTTCATCGTGCCACCGCGATCAGGCTCGGGATGGAGGATCAATGCGGTCGGGGCGTCAGGCGCCTCGGCAGGCATGTATCGGCACTCAATACGTCCCTCTGGACCGTTGATAATCACCTCTGGCATGATCATTCCACTTTTCTTGTGATTTTATGAAAAGCGCTTATATCTTAATACGATCAACAGGCCAAGTCGGCATACGCAGACAAGGTTAAATTCGATAGACTGCTGGTGGCATTTGCCTGGCTGAATTTGTATCTGTCTGTTTGTATTCCACGCTTTGAAAGGAACCGAATGATGTTCGCAAAGCTGAACCATGATTTGAACGCCATCCGTGCGCGCGACCCGGCTGCGGGCAACAAGCTGGCAGCGATGTTCCTGTATCCGAGTTTTCAGGTGATGCTGGCATACCGGATTGCAAATCCTTTGTGGAAGGCTGGTCTGAAGTTTGTCGCCCGCTTTATCATGCAGCTGGCGCGCTGGTTTACAGGTATTGAAATTCATCCCGGCGCGACAATCGGTTGCGGCTTTTTTGTTGATCACGGGTCTGGCGTGGTGATTGGCGAGACATCGGTCGTTGGCCGAAATGTGACGCTGTATCAGGGCGTGACGCTTGGCGGTGTCCTGCCAGCTGTCGATGCCGAGGCGCAGCGGTCCATCAAGCGCCATCCGACGCTGGAAGATGATGTGATTGTCGGTTCCGGTGCGCAAATACTGGGTAACATCACGGTATATGCCGGCGCGCGTGTTGGCGGCAATTCGGTTGTAACAAAGGATGTGCCGGCCTGTGCCACTGTTGTTGGTGTGCCGGCCCGGCAGTTGGCGGCAAAGACAAAGCTGGAGGCAGAGGCCCCTTTTGCAGCTTATGGTGTCAGCAATCCCGACGATGTAGACCCGCGCGGGCGCACAATTGCAGCCCTTGTCGACGAGGTGCAGAGCCTGCGCGCGCGGCTGAATGACATGGAAGACAGGCTGTCGGCGACAAAAATGCATGATCCTGCCGGCAAGCCATCGCTCGGCGAGGATGTATCTTTGCCACCGGGCTCGCGCAAAAGCTGACGCGCGGTCATGCCAGTCAGCGCGGCCCTTTATCTT
>NYTO01000030.1 GCA_002683535.1 SAR116 cluster bacterium | reverse complement strand
CAGGACCTTAACTGTCCGCGTCTTGTGGGATAACAGATATGACATCCGTTCTTTTGTTTGCCGGTTCAGTCCGGCGCGGGGCGTTTTCCAGGCGACTTGCCGCTGCGGCGGGCCTCGCAGTGGCACGTCATGGCGGCAAGTCGACAATGGTCGATCTCGCCGATTATGAAGCGCCGCTCTACAACGCTGATATTGAGGATAGTGACGGCATTCCGCAGGGGGTGCTGGATTTTCGCCGGCTTGTTGCCACGCATGATGCGCTGTGCCTTGCCACACCCGAATATAATGGCGGGATGACGCCGATCTTGCTCAACATGTTCTGCTGGGCGTCGCGCCCGTCACCAACCGACGATTTTGGGGCAGTCTTTCAAGGCAAACCGGTGGCGCTGATGGCCTCCAGTCCGGGGCGGCTTGGCGGGGTGCGCGTCATTCCAAGGCTGCGTAATGCGGTATGCGAACTTGGCATGGTGCCGGTGCCGGGCTTTGCCAGCATTGGCAATGCTGCGCAGGCATTTTCAGACAATGGCGAGCTGAGTGATAAACAGCAGGTACAAGGGTTGAATGCCCTGATACAGCGTCTTGTTACCCATGCTGGCTAGTGCTGCCAGCACCAGGCCGACCAGATGTAAACCCGGTTGAAATGCCTGCCCGGCTCAGCACGCCTGTTGGGCCAACGGCTTGCAGCTACCAGTAAAAGTCTTTTCGTTGCGCAACTGCACCTTTGCGGCGCGTATCGCGCCCGGCACCTTGTGATCACGCACCCTGTTCTCGGTCCAGACCATTGTAATATCCCCGTTGATCCGATTCAGGAACAACTCTGTGGTGGCGATGTTTTCCCGGGTCAAAACAAGGGGTTTGCCATCAACCCGCGCCCGAATTTCCGGCCCACTTTCAAGGCTCTGTGTCAACATCACATCCATGTCGGTGGCAGTAATCTCGACCATCAGATCATCAGGGGCCGTCGGCAGAGCGGCTGCCCTTGTCACCGTGGAATCATTCAACACCAGCGCGGCCGCCTGTCCGACCAGCCCGGCATCTGCTGTGTCTGTCATGCCGACATGTACCCCGCCGCCAAGTGTGAACACCTGCTCGGGCTCCAGAACGCCGCGCTCATAGGCCTGCGCGCGCACCTCGACAAACGCACCCTCACGGTCAACCAGCACCAGATGCACCGGGCCGGCAAACTTGTCTTCGGCGCTGCTGTCAACACCGCCAGTGATCAACTGGAATGTGCCATCACAGACAAGGCCAGTGATCTTTGGCGGGGGTGGTGGAGATTTTTCGGCACGCGCCATACCGCTGCCCGCGACAAGCACGGCCACCAATATCCCGGCGAACATCGCACCGGCCAGCTTTGTGCCAATGCGCGCAGCAGGGGCACGCGGTGCCTTGGCACCGACAAACGGGCGGCCCGCAATCTGTCGGCAAATATCTTGTCCCCTACGGGAGATGTAACGCGCAAATCTGAACATGCACAAAAATTAATATAATTAACATTTTGGACAAAATATCTTAAGCGGCTGATACCGTCGGCATCTCTATCCCATTGGTATACTTGTTATATCTATCAATGCTGATATTAGATCCACACGCCAGCACACCTACCCTTTTTCCAGCCAAGCGGCTGTGCAGGGGGCCCAACGCGGTGCCAAGTGAGGCGGCGCAGGCAGGCTCTGCCAGCAGCATCAGCTTTTCGCGCATCAGCAGCATGGTGCCTGTCATCACCTCATCTTCGATCTGTACCAGCTCATCGACATAACGGCGGGCCAGTGCCAGCGAATCAGCCATCGCCATCGGCGCACCCAGGCTGTCGGCAAGGGTATCAACCTGTATCAGCGCCTCCGGTTTGCCCGATTTGAAAGACCGTGCAAGACTGTCAGCGCCAACAGGCTCAACGCCGATAATGGTGACATCCGGATTATGCCGTTTGATGGATGCCGCCATCCCACAAATCAGCCCGCCGCCGCCAACCGGCAGGATCACCACATCAAGATCGGGTGCATCCTCAACAAATTCGGCGCCGCATGTCGCCGCACCGCAGGCCATGTTCAGGTCATTGAAGGGATGAAGAATCCGTCGCCCTTCCTCCGCCTCGATTCGCTCCAGTTCCGGCAAGGCCGCTGCAATACCGTCTACCAGCACAATCTCGGCACCCAGCTCGCGGCAGCCCTCGATGCGCAGCGGGTCGGCTGCTTTCGACATCACCACTTTTGCTGAAACGCCGCTTTGGCGCGCTGCCCAGGCCAGTGCCAGCGCGAAGTTGCCGCCGGAAAATCCGGCGACGCCGCGGCCCCGCCTTGCCTCATCCACCCAGTCGACGCCCAGCAGCGCACCGCGCGCCTTGAACGATCCTGTATGCTGGAACAATTCCAGCTTCATGAACATTTCACAATCAGGCGGCAGATAGGGGGCAATCTTGCTGCTGCACAGCGGCAGGACGGGGGTACGAATCACGCGACCATCAATGGTTTCGCGTGCCTTGTCGACAAGTTCAAAGTTGAAATTTTCCATAGGCGCCAAGCTATCAGTGCCGTTTCATCGCCGTCAATGACCCTGATACGGTATCTGCGATTCAAACGGCATCCGGCCAATCATTCACCGGCATGCCTGATGGCAGTTTTGATGACAGCCCCACCCGCCTTTGCAAGGCAGGCAGGGCCATCATACGCAGGGTTTCTGCAGACATGACTGTGCTTGCCAGCTGTCCTATTCAGCAGCCAGCAAATTGGCAGGCTTCTGGGCGTTGAAATAGCTGATTGCCGCACCGACCCCGCTGCCCGGCGCAAACGCAAGGCCGGCATCACACATGGCAAGTTCAGCCCCACCCAGCGCCTGCAACACCATGGTTTCATTCAGCCAGCCCAGATGCCCGATGCGGAACGCCTTGCCCGCAACCGCACCCAATCCACCGCCAAGTGATACGCCGTACCGGCGATAGGCCGCCTTGATCACGTCATTCGCATCACTGCCTTCGGGCACCAGAATGGCCGTCACCGTATCTGATACTGTTGCCGGATCAATTGCACAGGGACGAAGTCCCCAGGCCGCTACAGCACGGCGCACTCCTTCCGCCAGCCGGAAATGACGGTCGAACACATTGTTCAGACCTTCCTCCAGCAGCATGTCGGTCGACTCACGCAGTCCCCGCATCAATGTCATTGCAGGCGTGTAGGGAAAATAGCCGCTCTTGTTGGCGTTCAACATCGCCGCAAAGTCCCAGTAGCCATACCCGATATCGGTATCGCCGCGGCGCAATGATCTGGCGGCAATCAGCTGCATGCACTTTGCCGATACGCCGACAATGGCAAGGCCTGTCGGCATCATGAAACCCTTCTGCGATCCGGCCACAGCCACGTCAACGCCCCAGCCATCCATGTCGAATTCGATTGAGGCGATGGAACTCACACCATCGACAAACAGCAATGCCGGATGACCCAGATCGTCCAGAATGGCGCGAATGGCTGCCACATCGCTGGTGACACCGGTTGCGGTCTCGTTTTGGCATACAAGGACCGCCTTGATTGCGTGGCTCTTGTCATCTTCCAGCGCGCGGCGATAGGCATCAACGGGTGTTGCCTCGCCCCAGCGACAGTCGATGTTGGTCACATTCAGGCGCAGCTGGCAGCACATTTCCACCCACAACATCGAAAACTGTCCAAATGACGCGCCAAGGACGCGGTCGCCTTCGCGCAGCGTGTTGCGCAGTGCCGCCTCCCATCCGCCAGACCCCGATCCCGGGAACACCAGCACATGCCCGGTTTCAGTGCGGAAAATCTTCTTCAGATCCTGCAGCAATGGCACAATGAATTCGCCCATATCGGGGGCGCGATGATCCTCCAGCGGCACCGCCATGGCACGCGCGACGCGGGGCGGCAGGTTGGTGGGGCCAGGAACGGCCAGTGTCTTGTTTCCAATCATGGTCTATTGCCAATCTTTCGATTGCTCCTCGTGTTTTATCAGCAGGATAGTTGTCTTAAGCACTTTGCTTGCCACCAAATTTCGTGTTTTTGTGTTGATTGTATGATTTACATCTGCAAAAACTGTGATGTTGTTAATTTTGTTGTGAAATATCGCACCCTCCGGCACCCGCAAATGCTCATTGCGGGGCCCTGACAGGCAGATAGCGAGGCAAATATGGAAAAGGCATTTGTCGGCAGCAAACTGCGCCAGTTGCGGCGCAGCAAAAACCAGACACAGGCAGATATGGCCGCCACCCTCGGCATCAGTGCGGCCTATGTAAACATGCTGGAAAAGAACCAGCGCAGCCTGTCTGTTACTGTCTTGATGGCGCTGTCTGATCATTACGGCGTGGACTGGCGTGACCTTGTTGCCGACAACAGTCAGGCAGTGCTGTCTGAAGTGCGCACGGCGATCCAGGACCCGTTTTTTGTGAATGCACGCCCTGACCTGGATGAATTGCGCTCGGCTATCAGCCATGCACCGGCCTTCGTCGACAGCTTCCTCGCGCTGTACCGAAGCCATCACTCTACGCTGGAAAAAATGATGCATCTTGGCAGCGAGCTCATGCCGGAATCATTGGTGCGCGCGTCTCCCGGTGCCGCCATTCATGATTTTTTCCGTGAAAACGGCAATCATTTTGAGGCGCTGGAGCACGCAGCCGAGGCGCTGTCAGCCGAAGAGCCACACGATCCCTACACCGTCCAGCAGATCCTGCAGACCCGCCTTCTGGCGCATCATGGCTATCGTGTTGTTACCAGCCCCAGCGACAGTCTGCCCGACACCCTGCGGGTCTGGGACGAATCTGAACGCACCATCTATTTGTCAGAGGCGCTCGATCATCAGAACCGCACCTTTCAGCTGGCCCATGCGCTCTGTTTCATTGAATTCTCTGACGTGCTTGCCACCATCACCGATTCCACCAGTTTTGCCAGCGACTCCCATGCCACGCGGTGTCATGTAGAGCTTGCCAACTATTTTGCAGCCGCCTTCCTGATGCCCTATGATGCCTTTCTCGACAAGGCAGAGGAGACCCGCTACGACCTCGACCGGCTGGCTGCTGCCTTTGCTGTATCCATCGAACAGGCAGCCCAGCGCCTGACAACCCTGCAGCGTGACGGACGGCGCGGCGTACCGTTCTTCTTTCTGCGCATCGACAAGGCGGGCAACGTGACCAAGCGGTTCAACGCTACGTCTTTCTCGAGTGCCGAATAGGGTGGCGCCTGCCCGGTCTGGAACGTCCATGTTGCCTTTCGCACGCCCGGCGTATTGCTGCCGCAACTGGTCGAGCTGCCAGACGGGCAACGTTTTTTCACCATCAGCCGCACGACCGAACGACCAGTCTATTCCATGGAAACACAGGACCGCCGGCTGGCAATTGCGCTGGGTTGCGAATTGCAGCATGCCCACCGTGTCATCTATGCCGGCGGCCTGGACCTGTCGCCCAGCGGCACGGCCAGCAAGATCGGCATCAACTGCCATCTTTGCCCGCGTCACAATTGTGGCCAGCGCGCCTATGACCCGATTGTCACGGAACTGACAACCGACACTAAGCGGCGGGGCGAAACACGCTACGAAAGCTGACAGCCGCTCTCCACCGCATACTGACGCCGCGTCCTGAATCCACACCATGACAAGGACAAGGGCTGTAATTGTAAATTTTTTACAATTTTCAAATTTTCATTTTTTTCCTTTTATAACCCGTCCGCCAGCGGTACCTCTTCGGTATCTGATCACCGTAATGCCGAAGAGTGCTTTGTCGGAGGGACAACATGCCGCGTACACCACAATCATCTACCGAAACCCCGAATCTCACACCACAGCAGCAGGCCTTTGAGACCCATAGCCGCGCCGCCTCTGGCCGGTTTGCCAACACAGAGCGCGATTACAGCATGGAAGATGTGGCCCGCCTCAGCGGATCGATGAATTTCGACTACACGCTGGCCCGCCATGGTGCTGACAAGCTGTGGCATCTTCTTCACACCGAAGATTATGTGCCGTCGCTCGGGGCCATGACCGGCAATCAGGCCATGCAAATGGTCCGCGCGGGGCTGAAGGCGATTTATCTGTCCGGCTGGCAGGTGGCTGCCGATTCAAACACGGCCGGCGGCATGTATCCCGACCAGTCGCTATATCCGGCCAATTCAGGCCCGGAACTCGCCCGTCGCATTAACCGCACGCTGCAACGGGCCGACCAGATCCAGACCCTCGAAGGCGAAGGCAATATTGACTGGTTCGCCCCGATTGTCGCCGATGCCGAGGCCGGCTTTGGTGGCTCGCTGAATGCGTTTGAACTGACCCGCAACTATATCGAAGCGGGCGTGGCCGGCGTACATTTTGAAGACCAGCTCGCATCCGAGAAAAAATGCGGCCATATGGGCGGCAAGGTGTTGATCCCAGTACGTCAGGCGGTTGCCAATCTGAATGCAGCGCGTCTTGCCGCAGATATTTCTGGCGTCTCGACCATCATCATGGCCCGTACCGATGCCGAAAGCGCCAAGCTCATCACATCCGATATTGATGAGCGCGATCAACCGTTCATTTCGGGAGACCGCACCGAGGAAGGTTTCTTCAACCTGCGTGATGAGGATTCATTCGACAGATGCGTTGTGCGCGGTCTCGCATTCGCGCCTTACGCCGACCTGTTGTGGATGGAAACATCGACCCCGAACCTTGATCAGGCCGAGGCCTTTGCCACGGCAATCCGGGCGGAATATCCCGACCAGATGCTGGCCTATAATTGCAGCCCATCCTTCAACTGGTCGGCCAATCTAAGCGAAGATGACATTGCCCGCTTCCAGCGCGAAATCGGCAAGATGGGCTACAAGTTCCAGTTCATCACGCTGGCCGGCTTCCATTCTCTCAACTACGCAATGTACGAGCTGTCACGCGGCTATCGCGACAGCGGCATGACAGCCTATTCCGCCTTGCAGAATGCCGAGTTTGCAGCCGAGGAGAATGGCTACACAGCACATCGTCATCAACGCGAAGTCGGCGCTGGCTGGTTCGATGCTGTCTCGATGGCGGTTTCGGCCGGCACATCATCGACAACAGCACTAGATGACAGCACAGAAGAGGCCCAGTTCACCCAGGCCGCGGCTGAATAGACCGCAACGTTCCCCTATTTGCACAGCAACAGAAATCAAACCAGTCGGTGGAGACAAAAATGAAACAGTCAATAGCGCATAATGACGATCAGGTAGGCGATCGCATCACCCTGATCATCCCCTCATTGACAGATGCCGCCGTTCAGCTGCATCGCCAACAGATGTGGAGCAAGGGCTACCAGCTTGAATCAAAGATCGAATGCCAGACATTCTTTGCCGGTGACGGTCGTCATATCGACAGCATGTTTGACGGCAAGGCCATGTATTCGGCCACCTTCATCAAGCGCGAAACCTGATCCTGAAAGCCGCGTCACGCCCCTGCGGCGGGTCGCGGTATGACACCGGCATCCAGCCATCTGTCCAGCACAGACAGCGCCGCCTCGTAAAAGGGCGCATCATTGATATGCGCATCGAGGCGGTGCAGTTCCACATGATCCGGACACCCGTCCAGCAGACGCCCCATAAAGGCCTGCAATCCTTTCGGATTGTGCAGATCTGCTCCTGGCCGGTCCCATTCCCCGCACCCACCCAGCGGCAGCAGCAACGCCGCCGGACCGCTGGCAGCCGNAAGCCGCTCAAGATGNGCATCTGCCACCATCAGGCAATCCTCTTCGCGCAGCACAACGGAAGTGATCAGCCGGTTATGCGCATGAGTGGGATAGCCATGCCATTTTTTGGCCAGGTCTTGCCAGCCGACCACATCGACAAGATCATAACATCCGGGCGCAACGATCTGCGGTATACCCGCAGCCCCGGCCCCTTTCAGNCGCGTGTCACCCGCGGAAATGAATGACCCGTGNACATGGTTGCCCAGCTCCTGCGTACAAAAATCCATAACAGCCGCAAAGGCCCCCTGGCTGGCCAGTGACTCAAAGGCCCGTCCGCCCATGCCGGTCGCATGAAAGACAGCCACCTCGAATCCCCGTGCTTCCAGTTCAGGCTTCAGATCCGCCATATATGTCAAAGTCGACAATCCAAGGCTGGTCATCCCGATCATCGGTTTNTCGGGGTCGGGAGGCAGCACCGTCTGGCAGGCNCCCAGAACCGCACCGGCCGCTTGCGACAAGGCAGATTTGCAGACACTGGAAAGGCCATACANCCCGCCTGCCCACAGGATCATCTGGATATCGGCAGGCAAGCGTGCCGGCGGGATCATCNGGCTGAAAGCAACAGTCGAAATGATATATTTTGGNACGCCGATTGGNAGNGCTGCACACAGATCAAGCGCAAGGTCAGTGCCCATCGATCCGCCAAGTGCCAGCACCCCGTCAAACTTGCCCGCCCGGTATGCATCTCCGGCCAGCTTTGCCGCACCGCGTGCCATCGCCTGCATTGCCAGATTTTCATCCGGACTGGCAATTATGGNNGCGATATCCATACCGGCCGCTGCTGCCACATCATGCTTGCTGATCGCAACCGGCTGNTCACAGTCCCCAAGAACACTGACATCCATTGTCAATACCCGGCCGCCGGCNTGCTCAATGANCCCGGCNAGGAATGCCAGTTCATCCTGCTTGGTATCGTAGGTTCCAGCCAGCAATATTGTCTTTGTGTTCATAGGGCGATCCAGGCTGTTTTCAGGTCGGTGAACTTGTCCAGCGCATGCAACGACTTNTCNCTGCCATTGCCCGACTGTTTCATGCCGCTCAGCGGTACGGTGATATCCGGCCCGCCATAGCAGTTGACATGCACNACACCTGCCTTGATATCCCGCACCATCCGGTGTGCGCGGCTCAGGTCGCGGGTGAAAATGGCGGCCGCAAGGCCATAATCGGTGCCATTGGCAAGGGCCACCGCCTCGGCCTCATCCTCAAATGTGGTGACTGACAGCACCGGCCCGAACACCTCATTCCGGAAGATGCTGCTATCACGCTTCACCTTGTCGAGGATCGTGGGTGCATAATAGTAACCACCGCTTTCCGCCAGCATCTGNTGCCCGCCCGNCAGAATGTCAGCGCCTTGCGATGCCGCGTCTTCTACATGCTGCGCGATGCGCGCCAGCTGCCCGGCATTGTTGATGGCGCCGGCCTGCGTTTCCAGTTGCAGCGGATCCCCTGTGCGAAACCTGGCCAACCTGTCATTCAGCAACCCGATGAAANCGGCCTTTACCGATTGTTCCACTATCAGCCGTGATCCGGCGACGCATACCTGTCCGGCATTGCGGAAAATACCGCCGATCGTTGCGTCTGCCGCCGCTTCCAGATCACCAGCATCGGCAAACACCAGATTGGGGGATTTACCGCCCAGTTCNNGNTAACAGGCCTTGCGGTTTGACCGGCCAGCATTCTGCATGATCAGCCCGCCGACAGCACCCGAACCGGTGAATGTCAGGATATCAACATCCATCGATGCCGACAGCGCGTCACCAACCACATCACCGGTGCCGGTAACCACATTCAGCACCCCTTCGGGCAGNCCGGCCTCAAGCGCCAGTGCGGCGATCCGCAACAGGCTGAGCGACGCCGTCTCAGCCGGTTTCAGCACAACCGAATTGCCCACTGCCAGCGCCGGTGCCAGCTTCCATGCACCGATCATCAACGGAAAATTCCACGGCACAATGGCGGCAACCACCCCGACAGGCTCGCGCAAGATCATCCCCAGATGACTGTCGGGTGTTGGTGCCACCTCGCCGTATATCTTGTCGATCGCCTCGGCATAGAAACGAATAGTGCGGATCGCCGATCCGGCCTCGGCCTTTTCTGCCATGCCAATCTCGGTGCCATTGTCGCGCACGCCCAGCACGGTCAGCGCCAGCGTATCCGCCTCGATCAGATCGGCCCATTTCAGCAGCACCGCCTTGCGCGCCATCGGCGGCATATTGCGCCAGACACCCTGCTCAAAGCTGCGGCGCGCGGCAGCCACTGCGGCCTCTACATCAGCTTTTGATCCGCTAGCAATGCTGGTAAAGGCCGTGCCGTCAATGGGAGAGATCACCTCCATCACAGCCTCTGACTGGCTGGGGCACCAATCTCCACCGATCAAGAGTTTCTGCGGCGCGATCTCGACTGTTCTCAGCCGGTCTATGTCTGCCTGTGTCATGGTTCTACCTTTCCCGGAAAGAGGGATACTCAGATGAACGGAATATAATAATCCCGAATGTCTTCCTTGCTTCGGCCATTCAGCCGTTTAACCTCGTCGCGCTTCAGGACCAGATGCGCTTCCACCAGCAACGGGCCTATTGCCGCAACAAGCGCTTTGTCTTTTTCCAGCGCATCCAGTGCCCGGCGCAGCGATGCCGGCGCATGCCGCGTGGCCCGCACATTTTCCAGCCCGTCAAGGTCTTCGGCGCGCGGCAGTGGCAGCCCTGCACGCACCCCCGACAATGCTGCCTGCAACACTGTTGCCACCGCCAGATAGGGGTTCGCGGAACTGTCGGCCATACGGTGTTCCAACCGCGCCGATGCCGGTGAATCCGTGGATGTCCGGGTGGTGACAAGCCGGTGGTCCTCGGCCCAGTTGGCCCAGTATCCGGCCATGCTGCCCGGCCCCAGCCGGTCATAGCTGTTCACCGTCGGCGCCAGCAATCCAGCCATCGCCTCATGATGATGTACCAGCCCAGCCACAGCCTGACTGGCCGCCGCGCTCAATACTCCGTCTGGCGCAACCATATTCTGCCCGTTGCTGTCGGCAAAGCTGAAATTCACATGCAACCCCGACCCGCCACGCTCTGGAATTGGCTTTGGCATAAAGGTCAGTATATAGCCCTGCCCAAAAGCAATCTCCCGAGCCATCAGTCGAAACAGAAACGCACTATCACAAGCCTTCAGTGCCTCATCAAACCGCAGCGTCATTTCGAACTGGCCATTATCATATTCACCATTGACCGATTCCAGCTGCAGCCCTGCCGCCTCGGCACCAGTCCAGATTGCATCCACAAGCCCGGCCGGATCATTCTGCGGGCCGGTACCGTAAACAAATGCCCCCGGCGTATCATAGGGGCGGAAGACACCATCGGCATCGCGCTGAAAGACAAACGCCTCCAGCTCCAGCCCGACCATCGCCGTCAACCCGATGTCCTGCCAACCGGCAATCGCCCGTTTCAATGTGTGGCGCGGGCACAGCGCAAACGGTGCGCCGTCCGCATAAAGATCACCAAGGGCAATTTCGGTCCCGTCCTGCCAGCCGGTATGCCGCGCGTCATCCAGATGCAGCTGCATATCGGGCAATCCATCATGGGTTCCGGTACCCGGCACCGCCAGCAGATCGCGGTCATAGGTGGTAGCAAAAGCACCACGGGCAAAGCCGATCTGCCCCTTTGCTGCCAGATCAACCGGCACATATTTGCCGCGTGGCAGGTTAAGCAGATCACTGAACAACACCCGCGTACGCTGGCTTCCGCCCATCTTGTTGGCACGCTTCGTCCCTGGATTTATTCTACCTGCGCTCATTTCACATGCACCTGCACCGGCAGGGATTTCACCCCGCAAATGAAATTGGACCGTGTCCAGCGCGGTGGGCCAACAGCCTCTATACCGGCCAGCCTGTCTGCCAGCACCTGCAGCACAACTTTCACCTCCAGCCGCGCCAGCCACATGCCCAGACAGAAATGCGGGCCGCCCTGTCCAAAGGCTACATTCGGGTTGGGATTGCGGTCCAGTCGCGGCCGGTGAGGATCGGCGAACACCGCCTCATCACGGTTGCCTGAAACAAACCACAACACAACCTTGTCCCCCTTGGCGATGGACTTGCCGCCCAGCACCGTGTCCTGCGTTGCCGTACGCCTGAAATGCATCGTTGGAGATGCCAGCCGGATAATCTCGTCAGCGGCGGTGTCATCCACCTTGCCCGACTGCAACTGCCCCAGCAATTCATCATGGCGGGTCAGCAGATATAGTGCCATGGCGATGGAATAGCGCGTGGTATCATTGCCCGCAGCAACAAGCAGGCAGAAGAAATTCTTGAAATCGGCAAGCGCCAGCCCTTTCTCGGCATCGATCACACGGTGCAGGACCCCCTTCGGGTCCACCGGCTTGCTGCCAGCAAAAACCCCTTCGGCATAATCATAAAGATCGGCCCCGGCAGGCGAACGGAACGGCATGAACCGATAGGCATCACTATCCATCTTGTCGACAACATGATCGGTAAAATCGGGATCAGTGTTACCGATCAGCGCATCACCCTTTTCCACCAGCCAGTCCAGATCAGAATTCGGTAGTCCCAAAATTCGGCCCAGCATCATCATCGGCAATTGTTTCGCAATGGCGTCCACCGCATCAAAGCTGCCATGCGCCACCGCTGCATCGACGATATCACCCGCCAGCTGGCGGATCATCGTTTCATACTGGCTGATGGCCGGCCGCGAGAAAGCCGGATTGACCAGCTTGCGCGTTACCCGATGATCCGGCGGGTCGGTTTCCTGAAAGGTACGTCGCGCCATATATTCTTCATGCGTCTGGTCTTCGATGCGGATGCCCTTTGCCGACGAAAAAATCTCCGGCTTGCCATTGGCCTCCAGAATATCGGCCTGCCGGGTCACTGACCAGAAACTGCGCATGCCATCAGTGGGCGTTGTCCAATGCACCGAATCCTCAGCCCGCAGCCGCGCAAAGCTGGCATGCGGCACCCCGTGAATATAGCTGTCATGGTCGGCAATATTCAAAAACCCGTCATCATGCCGGTTTTCGATCAGATCATCTGTTGTCATCACTTTGCCCCCCTTCATTCTGTCCAGTCAGAAAGGATGCCATCCATTCGGCAAACACCGACCCGTCGGTTGGCTGCGCCAGACTGGCCAGTGCCGCCGCATAGCAGTCTGAACTCATGGCTGATCTGGAAAAGTTCAAAACCGCCCGCATAAAGGTGTCATGAAATTCTGGATGCGCCTGCACTGCCAGAATATGCTCGTCCTTCGTAAAGCTGGCGATAGCACAGCCATCCGATGTGCCAATCACCTCGACATCTTCCGGCAGTGCAACCACCTCATCTTCATGGAACATGTAAAGGGACAAGGCTGGCTTTGCGCCTTTCATAAACGGTTTGTCCGCATGAAACCGCGTGGTCTCAACCCCCACATTATAGCCACCGGTGCGCTTTGCCACCCTGCCGCCAAGCGCCAGCGCCACCGCCTGGTGCCCGAAACAGGCACCGATCAACGGTGTTTTTGCGGCATCACAGGCGCGGATAAAGGCAAAAAGGTCATCACGCCAGGACAGGCTGTCATCCAGAACACTCAGCGGCGATCCTGTAATCAGAAACCCGTCATGCGCCTGCGGTGATTCCGGCAACTCTCCACCAATCGTCATATAAACGCGATAGTCAAATCGCATTTCCAACCGATCCAGCAGATCACGAAACCGGTGTGAATCATCCGGGAACCGGTCGCCGACTTCATAGCTCCGGTCGTGATTGACCTGCAGAATGCCAAGGCTGTAACGCGGCATCATCTTGCCCCTATAATGGCCGGTAAAAATATTGCCATAAAGAAATTGCCCCAAAGATATCGTCATAAACCGGGTCGGGGCAGACCGTGGATCGTCCTGCCTGCCCCGCCCGTTGTTGGTCAGTTGCCGATGATGGCGGAAATCTCGGCTGACTTCTTGCGGTCAGTCTCAATCCTTGCCATTGACTCACCCATGCCCTGCCAATAGACGCGGGCGCCTGTTTCGGCCATCAACTGCTGTGCCTCTTCGCTTGCCATTGTGGCCTTGCCAACCGCGGCCAGCGTATCGATCACATCCTGCGGCGTACCTTTGGTCACGAACAGGCCGTTCCACAGCTCGATATCATTGATCCCCGATTGTGCGGCAAGAGTCTGCACGCCATCCAGCTTGGCAATCGGCTCGGACCCGATATTGGCCAGCACCTTGATCTCGCCAAGGCAAGGCTCGATCAGCGCCAGTGTGGTGTTGATCACATCCGCATCACCCGAAGACAGGGTGTTGCAATCCAGCATGTCGAAGGCGCTGTCATCGGCGAATTCAAAACCCATCTTCTTGGCTGCTGCAAAGCTGGCCTGTGTTGGTGTCAGGCCGGCACCGAAATGCCCCAGCACCACATCATTGCTGTTTGCATGCGCCGCCAAACCGGCCATGTCGCTGTAAGGCGCGTCTGCACCAGCCGCCAGCACGAACGGATAGGTCAGGAAAATCCCCACCGGCACAAAGCTGTCTTCCTCGATGCCAACACCGATCTTGGGGCCGACAATCGGAACGCCGATCACGAATGATCCAACCACTGAACCGTCATTTGGTGCGTTCAGCACTTCCAGCGCGCCGGGAAACGGCCCGTCACCGCCACCTGGACGGTTTACAACGCTGGCTGCGACACCGGTTTGTTCCTGCATGTTTTTGGCAATCATGCGGGTCAGAATGTCTTCGAAATCACCCGGGGGCCAAGGCACAATGAACTGAACCGGGCCATCCGGGTAATCAGCCTTGGCAATACCTGCAAGGCCAAGGCTCATCAAAGCCGCCAGACCCATCATCATCAATTTCTTCATCACTTCCTCCTGTTTTCAGGCCCATCGGACCTTTCTTTACGGACGCTTCGCACGCCCGCCTCTATAGGCGTCGGTAACGCCTGAATATTCCAGCAGATATCGTTGCCGCAACGATCACCAGAATGACGAATGCCAGAAATCCGGAAACCGGCCGGTTGACCAGATCAGCAGCTGATGTGATTTGGCTGGCACCTGCGGTCAGCCGTTGCACCATGATTGATCCCAGAACCAGCCCCAGCACCAGCGGCCCCAGCGGCCAGTCCAGCCGCCGCAACACAAAGCCAAAGAACCCGAACA
>NYTO01000029.1 GCA_002683535.1 SAR116 cluster bacterium | reverse complement strand
CGGACGGAACCGCGCAAATCCGGATACTTTACCGCCACAAATGGCCCTGAAACTCAATCAGATAGGGGCTTTGGGAATTGACGAAAAATTAACTTTATTCTGGCATTATAACGTTGGTTCCCGCTCATGCGGGACCATCTGGCAAGAATTTCCACTTCGGTGCCGCTTTACCAGTGGCGCAGACGCAGGATGTTGTTAGCCAGTGCGGGGTGTAAAGGCAAAACTTCTGATGATGCGTGTCCGCCGCATCCTCTGGTTGCTCAGCCATATCTATAATGATTATCCGGTTATGAAACAAACCACACACTGACCACCTATTCCGCGGGAACAGCATTAATTCCGTCATGGGAGCATGCGCCACAGCATAAATGATGCCGCTGTTGAACATTCTCCGTCGATTTGCGTTTAAATCCGTGCACAAGAAGCGCATAGTCTCTCGCATTGTCCTGACACGTCGCGCCTGACAGGTTTCTGCCCGCGCGACGACATCCTGCGGTTCGTCTGAATGTATATCTATCTGCCCATAGCCGAAGTTTCGATGCATATCGGAGTGATCATTGGTCTTGGCGGCGGGGTGGGCTTTCTGTCCGGCCTGTTCGGCGTTGGTGGTGGCTTCCTGATGACGCCGCTGCTGATCTTTTTCGGTATTCCCCCTGCTGTTGCAGTATCAACCGAAGCGAACCAGATCGTGGCATCGTCGGTGTCGGGCGTGCTGGCGCATATGCGGCGCGGCAATGTCGACTTCAAGATGGGCGGTATTCTGATGGCTGGCGGTGTTGTCGGCTCGTCACTGGGTGTTGTGCTTTTCAAATTCCTGCAGTCGATTGGCCAGATTGATCTGGTGATCCAGATGTCATACGTGGTGTTTCTGGGCATTATTGGCGCACTGATGCTGACTGAAAGCCTGCGCACCATTATCCGGTCGCGCAAATCTGGCGGTGTCCGGCGCAAGCTGCATCAGCACAACTGGTTTCACGGCCTGCCGCTGAAAATGCGGTTTCGGCGGTCCAAGCTTTATATCAGTGCCATTCCGCCACTGGTAATTGGTGCCCTTGTCGGTGTTCTGGCAGCGATCATGGGGGTTGGCGGCGGGTTCATCATGGTGCCGGCGATGATCTATCTGCTGGGCATGCCAACTGCCGTTGTTGTTGGCACGTCGCTGTTCCAGATCATCTTCGTTACGGCAAACGTAACCCTGCTGCAGTCCATTCAGACACAGACTGTTGATTTCATGCTGGCCGGCCTGCTGCTGCTTGGAGCGGTGATTGGTGCGCAGTTCGGCAGCCGTTTCGGGGCCCGCCTGCGGGGCGAACAGCTGCGTGGATTGCTGGCGCTGGTGGTGCTGGCAGTTTGTGTGAGGATTATGTTTGATCTGGCGCTGCGACCAGAAGATCTGCTGTCGGTGGAGTTGTTGCGATGATGGGTGCACAGGCAACATGTCCTGACCTGTTCCGCCTGCGGACCCTGAGCACAGGTCTTGTGGCTGCCGCCCTTGTTGCAGCCCTGATCTGCGCCAGTGTGCAGCCCGCCGGTGCAGCACCCAACCGGGTGGTTGCCGATCTTTCGGATGATCTGGTCGAGATCAACAGCAGCTATCACGGAACGGAATTGCTGCTGTTTGGCGCGTATCGCGGGTTGCCGGGCGATGATCTGATCCTTGAGGTGCGCGGCCCGTCAACCGATCTTCTGCAACGCCGTAAGGAACAGAAAGCCGGCATCTGGATCAATGTAGAAACATTCCGCTGGCTGAATGTGCCAANCTTCTATCACGTGTTTTCAACCCGACCGCTGGCCGAGATTGCCCCGTCACAGATATTGACAGAATCGGGTGTTGGGGCTGCATCGCTTGGCCTGCGCCTTGCCAGAAGCAAAGGCGGGGGCGGCAGTCATCACAATGATGGTGATGAAAGCCCGGTGAGCGCGGCCACGGCCAGCACGGATGAACAGAATGCCGGGCTGGTGCGCAACATGACGGGCCTTGGCCTGTGGGCAACACGCACGAGCAGTGTCAAAACACAGCAGGATATGCTCTATCGCACAGCCCTGTCGCTGCCGAGCAATGTNCCGCCGGGGACCTATGTTGTTCGCGTTCTGCATTTCCGCGANGGCGTTGCAATCAGTGAGAGCAAGACCGATATGAAGATCAGGAAGGCGGGATTGAGTGCGCTCATTTATCGATTTGCGCATGACTATTCCCTGTTCTATGGGCTGTTCGCCATTGCCTTTGCGGTGGCGTCCGGCTGGTTGGCTGCGGTTGCNTTCCGCCGCAACTAGCAGGAAGGAGACGCAAGGTGGCAAAAAAAGACCCGCTTTTTCTTGTTGTAGTTGATGAATCCGAAGAGATGCATCAGGCGTTGCGGTTCGCCTGTGGCCGCGTCAATGCGGTTGGTGGNAAGGTCGGGTTGATGCACTGTTTCGCAACCGAGGNTTTTGAATATTGGGCTGGCGTTGGCGAGATCATGCGCGCCGAAGCACGCGAAGAAGCCGAGGCAAAAATGGCTATCCATGCCGACTATGCCCGCAANCTGACTGGCGANATGCCGGTGCTGTATGTGCGTGAAGGCGATGCNCGCGAAGAATTGCTGACACTGATTGACGAGGAAGANNAAATCAGCCTGCTTGTCCTTGGTGCCGATACCCAGTCTGAAACGGCAGGCCCGTTGATCAGCTTTCTGATGGCAAAGGGTGCCAGCAAATGCCGGGTNCCTATCACCATTGTGCCNGGCAACCTCAGCGACGAGCAGATCGACGCCCTGTTCTGATATCGATACANATACGCTTCACCCTTTTCATTTCAGCACCACATCGGACCGAAACATGCGTATATTTTTCACTGCCTTACTGGGAGCCTGTTTTCTTATCATGACCAATTCTGCAAATGCTGACAGCGGACCAACGCTGCTTCTCGACACAACCAAAGGGCAGGTAGAGATCAGGATGCTTCCCGATCTGGCACCNAACCATGTTGCCCGTATTACCGAACTTGCCAATAGCGGTTTCTATGACGGGGTGATTTTCCACCGCGTCATTCCCGGCTTTATGGCGCAGACGGGTGATCCGGATGGCACCGGCATGGGTGNCTCTGGGCAAAAGCTGGATGCCGAATTCTCGGACTATGAATACAAGCTTGGCACCGTTGGCATGGCCCGCGCNATGAACCCGAATTCTGGCGATAGCCAGTTCTTTATCTGTTTCGATGGCTGCGGGCATCTGACTGGCCAATACACCGTCTGGGGTCAGGTCGAACGCGGCATGGAAAACATCTACAACATCACCCCGGGCGAACCGCCAGCAACCCCTGACCAGATCATANCGGCCAAAATCNTCGACTGATCAGCCAGCTGGCTGCCGGCCNTCACGGCGGGTCCAGAAATACANGGCAAGGCCGCACCAGATCAATGCGAAGGTTGTGGCCTCGCCCATCGTGAACGGCACGCGAAAATGATAGATGCCAATCAGCATCTGCGTTGTCGGATTGGCATAGAACAGCAGACCTGCAACGATGATCGGCAGNTCGCGGTTGCCTGCATGATACAGCAGCAACGGCACAACGGTAATCACACCGGCAAGCAACGCCAGCCCGACATTGACCGCCCCGCCGCCAAAGAATATCGGCTGGCCATTGCCATACATCCAGAACAGATATCCAATCGCTGGNGGGATCAGAAACACCGTTTCGATGAACATTCCCAGCACAGGATCAACGCCAAGACGCTTGCGNACCACACCGTAAAGCGCAAAAGATATGGACAGAACCAGTGCAATCCACGGCNCGCCGGCAACCGTCTGCGCCTTGAACAGCACACCACAAGCAACGATGCCGATCGCCACCCACCCCCATCTGTCCAGCTTTTCATTCAGCAGCACAATGCCAAACACAACNGCAACCAANGGGTAGATGAAGTAGCCAAGTGCGGCGTCAAACACCTGACGTGACATGATCGCATAGACAAAGACGCCCCAGTTGACGGTCAGCATCGCACATGACAACAGAAAGCCGCGCCGTGCACCNGCGCTTGCCANCGCTGCACGTGCTGCTGNGATACCACCTGTCAGTCGCGGCAGAAACAATACCAGCGCGCACAGGATCACCCCCGACCACAGCGCGCGATGCACAATGATTTCCAGCGGGTTTATGGCATCGACATATCCGATATAGACAGGCACGACCCCCCACAGCAGGGCAGCGGCAAGAGAGAAAGCAACGCCGCGAAGGCTGNTGGTTATGGTGGGCAAGGGCTACCTCTGCTGACGCGCTGGAATGGGCCGTGGTCAATGCNCAGCGGTTTACATTCATGNGGACCTGATACTGATCGCATGCTTAGTTGGCTGCGGTGTTTTTGCCAAGCCTGATGCTTGACTGTAATACACGCGCAACAGTTTCAGCCTAAATTTTAGGCAGCAGACCTTTTGACGCATGCCGGATTATTGACTTTGGACAGGATTGCTTACTTGATTATCTGGCCGCGACGTCACGTGCAATCTTGTTCCCGTGCGAACAGTGCTCATGTGGAATATGTGAATAACCAGCAGGATGGGCGGCGATCCTGTTGCGTAAGGAGACCAGGAAGATGTCTGAGGGCACTGTCAAGTGGTTCAATACCCAGAAGGGGTATGGATTTATCAATCCGGATGATGAGAGCAGCGATGTGTTTGTGCATATCACCGCCGTACAAAATTCAGGACTCAACGGGTTGAATGAAGGACAGCGAGTGTCGTACGACCTCGCCGAGCAGCGGAACGGGCGTGTTGCGGCCGTCGATCTTTCGCTGATCGAATAACCAGCCACAAAAATATAGACTGGTGCGGCTTCTGCTAGATGATCGGAAGTTGCACCACGTCTGCTGTTCTGACGCCGGATTCAGTATGCACAGCCACCTGTACACCCGCGTCGATTACGTCCGTATTGACCATTGCCACCGCAATATTTGATTGTGCCCGCGGTGAATAGGCGCTTGCGCTGGCATAACCGGCATAGCTGCCGTCCGACGTCAAATTCCACCATTGTTCGTTGGTGCCGGCAAAGGGTGTGCCGTCGATCATCAAACCCATGAACCGGCGGGTTATCCCCTTGTCGCGGATATCCTTCAGCGCTGTCTTGCCGACGAAATCATGCGGCTGGTCGATATCCATGAATTTGCCAAGCCCCATCTCGAACGGGTTTGTCGCATCATCCGTATCGGCGCCATAGGACACCAGCCCGCTTTCAATACGTTCAATATAGTTCGGCGTGCCCGGCCCGATGCCGTATGGCTTGCCAGCTTCCGCCACACGCGCCCACAGCGCGTCNCCANGGCTGCCATCGCGCAGATAGAATTCGAAACCGCCCTGCTTTGACCAGCCGGATCGCGCCAGCACAACGGGAATGCCGTCCAGATCAAAATCCCGAAAGCCGAAATATTTCAAATCGCGTATCCAGTCACCACACAGATCGGCAACAACATCGAATGACTTGGGGCCCTGTACAGCCAGTGGTGAGACATCGGGTTCAAACACTTTCACATCCATGCCCAGCGCACCGGCAATGCCACCCGCCCACAAGGTGATGTCACTGTCAGCGATAGAGAACCAGAATTCGTCTTCGCTGACTTGCAACAGCACCGGGTCGTTGATCAGCGTTCCCCGGTAATCACAGATCGGCGCATATTTACCCTGTCCAATCGTGATCCCGTCAAGGTTGCGCGGCGTCAGATATCTGGCCAGCCGCAGCGCGTCAGGCCCCTTCAGCGCAACCTGGCGTTCAACGCCGACATCCCACATCGCGACACCATTGACCAGACGCTCATACTCGGCCGCAGGGTNGCCATAGCCNGTCGGCATATACATATGGTTNTAAACGCTGGCGCTGGAGAGACCTGCCTTGCGTGCAGATTCAAAATACGGGCTTTTGCGAACACGNGGTCCAATAGCAAGAGTGATCGGCATCTCAACTACCTCCATATNACGGTGGCAGAGACTGCCACAGCCAAAGCAGGACAATATTCAAGATTCGTCACATGCGGGGCCGGTTCAGGCAAAAAAGCTGCGAATCTCGTCAACGAAAAGATCAACTTCATCTGCGCCGCAATCCAGATGGGTCACAAGGCGCATCTGCGGCTCGCCAGCATTAATCANGATACCGCGTTCACGCAGATAGNCCTGCAATGGTNCAGACGACCCTTTNGGCATATCGACNAACACCATGTTGCTGTCGACAACATCCATATCGACATGCAACTTGTCGATCGCCCGCAGCTGNTCGCCAAGGCGTATGGCATTCGCATGATCATCGGCCAACCGGTCGACATGGTGGTCCAGCGCATAAATTGCCGCCGCCGCCATTACACCGATCTGACGCATGCCGCCACCAACAAGCTTGCGCGCACGATGGGCCCGGCGGATCAGTGATTTTGATCCNGCCAGAACAGTGCCGACAGGCGCGCCAAGTCCCTTTGACAGACACATCGAAACGGAGTCAGCCTCGACCACCAGATCGGCAGGNGCGATGCCAAGTTTGACGCATGCATTCATCATGCGCGCACCATCAAAATGCACCGAAAGTCCGCGGTCCNTGGCACGGCGCGCAGCCGCATGAATTCTGTCTTGCGGGATGACCCGCCCATGCCAGGTATTTTCCAGCGTCAGCAGGGTCGAAATCGGACAATGCTCGTCATCGGGCTTTATCGTCCGGTCGATATCATCAGGATCAAGACTGCCATCATCGGCAATCGGCATCGGTGCGAACATGATCCCGCCAAGCACCGAGGCACCGCCCGCTTCATCGATGAACACATGATAGTCCTTGCCGGTCAGGATTTCCTCACCGCGTGCGCAATGCCCCAGCATGGCGCACAANTTCGATTGNGTCCCGCTGGACATGAACAGTGCTNCCTCNTTGCCAAGCATGGCAGCNGCCTTGTCCTGCAATGCGTTGACCGTGGGATCATCGCCATACACATCGTCACCCACCTCGGCTGCCATCATGGCGTTGCGCATGCCTTCAGTCGGACGGGTCACCGTATCACTGCGCATATCGATACGCGCCGGCGCATTTCCGCGNNTCATTCCTGCATAATTCATCTGTATCAACTCCATCACGGCAGATANTAACCAACCGCCCGATTTNCGACCGCANNACAGTGCCGCCGAAACGCATCGCCAGACAAGCATTTTATCCTGCGACAAATGCCTTCAGATCAAATGCCGGATCGGCCAGCTGGCCGGCATCAGGAGACAGGCCGCGTTCAAGACAGGCCTTGCCAAGCATGTATCCGGCCGGGTCACGTACCGCTTCAACCGCACACAACATGCCCGCCTTTATGCTCCACACCGAAAAGCCNGTCTCGCGCTTGCCCGGGCGGCGCACAAAGANNGTGTCATCATCCGGCGGCGGAACAANGCCGGCAGACTGCAGGCGCGCGTCATACTGTTCCGACCAGAACCAGGGGGCCTGATGGGACGGCGGCGCATGTCCATTGATCGCGGCGGCTGCCCGCTCACCGCTGTCCTGCGCGTTATGCACCGATTCAATCCTGATNCCGGCTGCAACACCGATAGCGCCCGCCCCCCCNATGGTGGCAGTCCCGTCTGTCTGGACCAGNGCGCCATCACCAATGGCGTAAATACCATCAACATCTGTTGCCATGTCAGCCCCGACAAGAATGCCGTTGCCAACCGCGCATCCGGCCATCTCGGCAAGGCCGGTTTCAGGCGTGACACCGATCCCGACAACCAGCATATCAGCCGGCAAGGTCCGGCCATCGGCAGATGTCACCCCGGCAAATGCGCCCTTGTCGCTTATAAAATCAGCAACATTGCTGCCAATGTGGAGATTGACCCCTGCATCATTGTGCAGTGACGCGAAAAAATCAGAGATCAGCGGGCTTGCAACGCGGGCCAGCAACCGGTCAGCCGCCTCGAAAACCGCCACCTTCACGCCGACCTTGGTCAGGCTCGCAGCCACTTCAAGCCCGATATAGCCGCCGCCGACAACAACGGCCGACGTGGCATCTGTCGCGGCATCACGAATGCGCCGGGCATCTTCCGGGTGGCGCAGTTCATACACGCCCGACATCGCATCAAGCCCGCCAAGCCGGCGCGGCGTGGCACCGGTCGCCAGCACCAGCCTGTCATATGACAGCACCGCGCCATCCGCCAGCGATACAGACCGCGAGCCTGTATCAATGGCCACAACCTCAACACCTGTTTTCAGCGTGATATCATGATCGGTGTACCAGCCCTGACCACGCAGAGCAAAACGGCTCTCATTATCAAGATCGGCGGCCAGAAACGCCTTTGACAGCGGTGGCCTTTCCAGCGGCAGCCCGGTAAGGCGCTCGATGATCATTATCTGACCATCGTAACCGTTCTGGCGAAGGGACTCGGCACAGGCGATACCAGCATGGCTGCCCCCGATGATCACGACGCGCATAAGCAATCTCCATCATTCAACCGTCAAATGATTAAACGCTTTTGACGGGTCTGGCAATTGACAGTCGGCTGGGCCGGTGCAAGATTTTCCTCATGTTATCAGCGGCGTTTCGCGTCGTATTGACCTGCATTCCAGCAGGCATGGAGACAGAACATGACCGACCAGATCCAGCCCTATTGGCAAAACTATGTGAACGGCAAATGGATAGATGGCGGTGCCGGCCGATTGCAGGTTGATAATCCGGGCACTGGCGAGGCCCTTGCCGAAATTGCCCTTGCCGATGCCGCTGACATTGATGCTGGCGTCAAGGCTGCCATGGCCTGCCATGCCTCAGGCGTGCTGACCGCCATGCGTCCGGTTGAACGCGGCCGCATGGTCAACCGCATGGGGACGTATCTGCTGCAGAATCTCGAACAGATCGCCACTGTGCTGACCCTTGAATCCGGCAAGCCCTATTGGGAAGCCGTGAT
Organism: SAR116 cluster bacterium; assembly: GCA_002683535.1. Taxonomy (GTDB): domain Bacteria; phylum Pseudomonadota; class Alphaproteobacteria; order Puniceispirillales; family Puniceispirillaceae; genus UBA8309. The sequence continues at coordinate 545 of NYTO01000029.1, read as the reverse complement.
CGAAATTGAAGGGGCCGCCCGCTATTTCGAATATTATGGGAACCAGGCTGAAACGCTGGAAGGCCGGTCGATCCCGCTTGGCGAGAACTATCTGGACTTCACGATTTATGAGCCGTTTGGCGTGTCTGCCCAGATCATTCCATGGAACTATCCGGTCGAGATGACGGCACGCGGTATCGCGGCGGCGCTGGCCACCGGCAATGCCTGTGTCGTGAAAACCCCCGAACTTGATCCGCTCAGCTGTCACTGGCTGGCGCGTGCGGCAGAGGATGCCGGCATGCCGGACGGGGCGTTGAACATTCTGTGCGGCCATGGTCATGAGGCCGGTGCCGCCCTTGCCGGGCATTCCGATATCGGCAATGTCGTCTTTACCGGATCGGTGGAGACAGGCATCAAGGTTGCCACTGCCGCCGCCGCCAATGTCGTGCCGGCGGTTCTTGAACTTGGCGGCAAGTCGGCAGCGATCGTGATGCCGGATGCCGATCTGGACAATTTCATGGACGCGATGCGGGCGCATTTTCCCGCAGAGGCTGGCATTGTCTATG
>NYTO01000028.1 GCA_002683535.1 SAR116 cluster bacterium | reverse complement strand
CACTGATGATCACATCTGTATCTGCATAGCCATATTTCAGCGCGTTCTCGATCAGGTTGTGGAACACCTCATTGATCTCGTCAGTCTTGCCATTCATGACAAGCCGCGGTGCGTTATGCGGGCGGCGGTCATCCAGAACAATACGCATGTTGTTCTTGTCGGCGCGCGTTTCCAGGCTGGCAATGACCGTGCGCACAACCTCCATCAGCGGCACCCTTGCATCGGGGATGATATGTTCATCCACCTCAACACGGGACAGTGACAGCAGATCATCAATCAGGCGCGACATGCGGCCAGATTCTTCTTCCATGATCCGCAGAAAACGGTGCTGTGTCGGCCAGTCACGAATCTCGTTCATCAGGATGGTTTCGATGAAACCGGCAAGGCTTGTCAGCGGCGAGCGCAATTCGTGGCTGACATTCGCCACAAAATCACGGCGTACCTTTTCAAGGTTTCGCTGCAATGTCATATCCAGAACAAGGACCATGATCTGCCCGCCTTCCATGCGCCGGATACGGACCTTGAATTCCATTTCCACGCTGGAATCGGGAATGAAAGACAATGTGCGTTCAGTGCCGCAGGACTGGATGAACTCGGCTGTTTCCTTCATCGGAAAGACAGTTTCAAGCTGTACGCCGACCAACCCTTCGCCAAGGAAGCGCACCGCTGCCGTGTTCGCTGACTGGATCTCTCCGGTGGCGGTGGCGATGATCAGCCCGTCATCCAGCATGCGGCCAATCTCGGAAAAGAGAGCCGGATGGTCATGCGGTGCTGTATCGGGTGGGGCGTTCATGACCGCTTTATGCGCCTGCATTCCAGATTACGTTGCCGCTTTGAAAGTAATGTTATCTGGCCGCCGCGACAAGGGCCGGCAAAATGCGGATTGATATGAGGCTGCAAACACCGCTATGCCGGCAACAGGCCTACAGACGGATTTCAGCCGCCAGATCGGCACTTTGCGCCAGCTGATTGAAACGCCGCCTTGCATGATTGTCGACCAGCCTGACACAGGCCTTGCTGACATGCAGCGTCAGCGTCTCGCCGTCATTGGTCAGGCGGATGCCTTTCAATCCGTCAGCGGTTCCACCCGAAAAAGTCAGCGCAAACCGCAGGCCAAGCCCGATGGTCGTGGCCTCGGCGCGGCGACGGCGGTTGAGAATGAAACCCAGNTCTGGCGGACGGGACTTGTTGGTCTTGCGCCCCACATAGCGGTGATAAATCGCGGTGGCCAGCCAGATGCGTTCCTTGTGGGTGACGCAATTGACCGGNAGCCCCAGCACACGCCGTGCCGCAAGATCNCCGCGCACATCCTCATGNTCATTCCAGCACAGATCAGACAGATTGCAGGCCGCTTCCAGCAGCCGTTCAAACTTGCCCCGGGCAAGCTCGCTCTTCGCCATATCCGCGCCNGCAGGCGCGCGAAACAACGGCTGCAGCAAGGTAGTCAGCGCGTCAGGCACATCGGCAAAACGGTGCGATGCGCGCGATATTTCCGACGACACAACNTGCAGGAAATCGGCACCTTCCAGATCGGCCAGTTCCCGGTCGGCAATCAGCCCNTCACGAATACTGGTGCCGCTGACGATAATCCTGCCGGCCTTGATCCGGTCCANCAGCGCGCGCATGATCTGCGCGGCCATGGGCATTGTTTTCTGGCGGCCCAGCGGCACACCGGACAGATCGGGTGTTGACCGGCAGAACGCCTTCAACAGACTTGTTGCGCTGCGTCCGGGAATACGCAGCCCATGCAGCACGGGCAGCGGGTATCCNGTCTGTTCGATATAGGCAAGGCCAAGCGCACGAAAGGACCCGCCAACGCCGTACAGNNTGTTGTGACGGTTGTCGACCAGCCANGGGACNGACTTCATCGCGGCTTCAATCTCGTCGCNGCCCACCTCGGACAGATGTCCGAAATTAAAGCTGGTGGAATGCTGCATCTTGCCGGCCTCAAGATCGACAATCTCCAGACTGCCGCCCCCCAGATCAGCGACAAAACCGGTGGCATGCGGCAAGTTCAGGGTCAGTCCACGCGATACGTGATGCGCCTCATCGGTCTGCGACAGCACGGAAATCGGCTCGCCAAGGATCTGGCCGGCGGGCACGGTGAAATCTGCGGCATTGACAGCACGGCGCACAGCGGCAGTCGCCACAGCATGCGTCTTCACCACACCCATGCTTTTCATGATGCTGGCAAAGCGCGCCAGCGCATCAAGCGACACGGCAATACGCTCTTCCTGCAGCATGCCGTCNGCACCCAGCCCTTCACCAAGACGGCAATTTGANCGTTCATTGAACAGAGGAAACGGATAGCGCCCGCTGCTGGCATAGATCACAAGGCGGATGGAGTTCGACCCGATATCTATCACCGCAATCGGCGCGCCCTTGCCGATCTGGGTTATATTCTGTGCCTGTTCACCTTGTGCCACGGTCTGCATCACCGATCCTAGCGCGGGGGCATCCTGATGGCACCATCCAGCCGGATAACACCACCGTTCAGCATGCTGTTTTCGACAATATGCTGGGCCAGAGCCGCAAATTCATCGGGATCGCCAAGGCGCGAGGGAAAGGGCACCTGCGCACCGATGGCGTCCTGCACGTCCTGCGGGAACGCCTCAACNATCGGGGTTCTGAACACGCCCGGCGCAATCGCCATCACNCGCACNGCCTTGTCGGCAAGGTCACGGGCCATTGGCAGCACCATTCCGGCCACACCACCTTTTGATGCGGCATAGGCCGTCTGGCCAATNTGCCCGTCATAGGCGGCCACCGATGCGGTATGGATAATCACCCCGCGCTCACCATCAGCACCTTCGGGTTCATTGCCTGCCATCGCTGCTGCCGACTGGCTGGCCAGATTGAAACTGCCAACAAGATTGATCCCGATCACCCGCGCAAACAGGGCCGCATCATGGGCATTGCCGCGCGACACTGTTTTGGCAGCAGGTGCAATACCCGCGCAGGCCACACAGATGCGCTCGGTCCCATGGGCGCTGCGGGCCCTGTCCAGCGCATCTGCCACCGCGTCGGGTTGCGTTACATCAGTGGCAANGAAAATGCCGCCTNTCTCGGCCGCGGCTGCCATGCCAGCCTCTTCATTCAGATCAAGAATGGCAACCCGTGCGCCTGCACCCGCAAGCCGCCGCACTGTCGCAAGGCCAAGGCCCGATGCCCCGCCGGAAACTATGGCTGCGCTATCCGCACTGATCTTCATGGCATCCCCCTTTGCCCCCGGCATCTCTGCAANGGCCGGAGCATATCANCAACCGGGCTTCAGGCCGCAGCGCCCGGCCGCATATTTCCAAGTCTTGACACCATACCTTCACACCACACGTTCAATGGCAATCGCCGTGCCTTCGCCGCCGCCGATACANATCGCCGCGATACCGCGTTGCAGACCGCGCGTTTCCAGGGCGTTCAGCAAGGTAACAATGATCCGGCTGCCAGACGCACCAATCGGATGCCCCAGCGCGCACGCCCCNCCATTCACATTGATCTTGTCNCGCGCGATACCGAATTCATGCATGAAGGCCATTGGTACGACGGCGAAGGCCTCATTTACCTCCCACAGATCAACATCTTCAACNCGCCATCCCAGCCTGTCGAGCAGCTTTTTTGTGGCTGGCACGGGGGCAGTGGTAAACCAGCCCGGCTCATGCGCATGACCGGCATGTCCCAGAATACGGGCCCGCACCTTCAACCCCTGCGCCGCCGCGTTGGTCCCGCTTGTCACAACAAGGGCCGCCGCACCATCCGAAATGGAGGATGCGTTGGCCGCTGTCACCGTGCCATCAGCAGCAAAAGCCGGCTTCAGCTGCGGTATTTTTTCAGGCCGTGCCTTGCCCGGCTGTTCATCCACGCTGATCACGCTGTCACCGCGCCGTGATGAAATGGTAACGGCGGTAATTTCCCCGTCAAAGGCACCACTGTCCTGCGCGGCACGGGCATTGGCCAGCGATTGCAGCGCGTATTCATCCTGCGCCTCGCGGGAAAACTGATAGCGTGATGCACACTCCTCGGCAAAGCTGCCCATCAACCGGCCGCTGTCATAGGCATCTTCCAGCCCGTCGAGAAACATGTGATCCTTCAGCGCCGCGTGACCAAGCCGCGCGCCACCGCGCGTTGCAGCTGACAGATAGGGGGCGTTGGTCATGCTCTCCATACCGCCGGCCACAACCAGTTCGGCGCTGCCTGCACGGATCAGATCATGCGCCATCATCACCGTCTTCATCCCCGAACCGCACACCTTGTTGACGGTTGATGCCGGCACTGTCTCATCCAGCCCGCCTNCAAATCCGGCCTGACGCGCCGGTGCCTGACCAACCCCGGCCGGCAACACACAGCCCATCAGCACCTCATCNACAGCCTCAGCAGCACANCCCGCATCGCCAAGCGCTGCCTTGATGGCAACCCCGCCAAGCTGTGGTGCGGCCATCCCCGACAGATCACCCTGAAAGGCACCCATCGGTGTTCTGGCAGCACCGGCAATTACGATATCANTTTGGCTCGCTGCGTCTGGCATGACATCACTCCCTGGTCAGGCTGTACAATTCCGGCATATCGGTCCGGCAGCTATTTGCCGGTAAAATCTGGTGACCGTTTTTCCATAAAGGCTGCCATGCCTTCTTTTTGATCATCGGTGGCAAACAGTGAATGAAAGGCCCGCCGTTCAAACAACAGCCCCTCGGCAAGCGGTGTCTCGAAGGCGCGGTCCACTGCCTCACGCGCCAGCAATACCGCATTCCTGCCAAAGCCCGCAATGGTTCTGGCGGCTTCCATGGTCTCGTCCAGCAGCGCATCATCGGCAATCACCCGCGCCACAAGGCCGGCACGTTCGGCCTCTTGCGAACCCATCATCCGCCCCGTCAGGACCATATCCATGGCCTTTGCCTTGCCAACGGCGCGCGTCATCCGCTGTGACCCGCCCATGCCCGGCATCACGCCGATCTTGATTTCCGGTTGTCCGAACTGCGCCGACTCCGCAGCAAAAATCATGTCACACATCATCGCCACTTCGCACCCGCCACCAAGCGCATAGCCGGCTACAGCAGCAATTTTCGGGGTCCGCAGCCCGACAAAACCATCCCAGCCAGCGAACATGTTTTCCTGCAGCACATCGGTATAGGATTTTGGTGCCATCTCCTTGATATCGGCCCCCGCGGCAAAGGCTTTTTCATTGCCGGTCAGCACAAAGCAGCCAACTGCCGGATCATTGTCCAGCGGCTGCAAGGCAGCAACAATCTCGGTCATCACCTGATTGTTCAGTGCGTTCAGCGCCTTTGGCCGGTTGATCCGGACAAGCGCAACACCGTCCGCAATCTCGACGGTGATGGTCTCAAATCTGCTGTCGCTCATCTGCCTTTGTCCCCTGTTGTGCGGTTGCGCTGGCTAGGCGTCACGTTTCCGTGTCTCAAAGCGGGGCAGCATGGCCGAAAAATCGCGCCCGCGCCCGTCTTCATCTTCAACAAACTGTTCATATAATGCGGTGGCTGCGGCCCCCATCGGCGTATCAGCATCCACGCTGCTTGCCGCCTGTTGCGACAACCGCAAATCCTTCAGCATCAATTCAGCCGCAAAGCCCGGCATATAGCCATTGTCGGCAGGGCTTTTCGGACCAACTCCGGGCGCCGGGCAATAGGTGTTCATGGTCCAGCTGTATCCCGATGACGTGCTGACCACATCAAACATCTTCTGCCTGTCCAGCCCCAACCTGTCAGCCAGCGCAAAAGCCTCGCATGTCGCGATCATCGTCGCACCCAGAATCATATTGTTGCAGATTTTGGCCGACTGGCCGGCACCGCTGTCGCCGCAATGCACTGCCTTCTGGCCCATAATCGCAAATAGCGGTTCCGCCAGCGCAAAGGCCGCATCTGACCCGCCAGCCATAAAGGTCAATGTACCGGCAACCGCGCCGCCAACGCCGCCCGAAACCGGGGCATCAACCGCCAGCAGACCGGCAGCATCAGCATCCATCGCCACGGCGCGCGCTGAATCAACATCAACAGTCGAACAATCAACAAAACCGCAACCAGCCGCCATGACCGGAATAATTTCGGCAGCAACGCGGCGCAGGATGGCACCATCCGGCAGCATGGTGATGACGACATCGCGCCCTGTGGCAGCGGCCACTGCACTTGCTGCCGTCTCACCATTTGCAAGCGAAATACCGGCCACATCAAAACCGGTCACATCATGCCCGGCCGCGGCCAGATTGGCGGCCATTGGCGTGCCCATATTGCCAAGTCCGATAAACCCGATTTTCATGCCCGTCTCCTGCTTCCTGTCAGTCCAGCGGTGCCAGCAAACCCTCGATCAACGCTGCTGGTACCACAGCCACATCATCATGGCGCCAGCGCGGCGCGTGATCCTTGTCGATAACGGCAGCGCGAATGCCCTCGATAAAATCGGTCGATTCCAACCATCGATGGGTGAAACGATATTCCATATCAAGCGCTGTTTCCATAGTTGGCGCAGCGCGCACNGCCTGCACAAGCGCCGCCGTCGCGGCAAGGGCAATCGGCGACCCTGCTGCCATACCGCCAGCCATGCGCGGGAAGGCNGCCGACAANACATCATGGGCGTCAAGCCTGCTTCGTATCGTGATAANGTCCGAAGCACCGAATACGGCGTTGATGTCATCAATATGCGCNGCCAGCATGCTGNCACCTGCCGGCTNTGCATGNCGGGCGATGATTGCCCCTATATGCTCACCANCGGCATCNTCACCATTGGCAACATTGCTTGCCACCAGATCGGATATCAACGCCGCAATTCTGTCCTCAGGCACATAGGCATCGGCAAAGCCGGCATACAAGCTGTCCGCTGCCGTCATCCGGTGTCCGGTCAGTCCGAGGCATTCTCCCAGATAGCCCGGGGCCTGTGCCAGCAGCAGTGAACCGCCCACATCCGGCACCAGGCCAATGCCGCATTCAGGCATCGCAAGGCGGGTAGTGTCAGTCACAATACGGTGCGACCCATGTGCCGCCACACCAACGCCGCCGCCCATGACAAAACCGTGCATGATGGCGATATAGGGTTTCGGATAATCATGGATCAGCGCATTCAGGCGATATTCATCGCGCCAGAACCGGCGGCCATATTCAGCATCATGTTCAAGACCGGCCTCATACAGGCGCATGATGTCACCACCAGCGCAAAAGGCGCGTGCCCCGGCCCCGTCAATCACCACATGGCCAACCTGCGGGTCATCACGCCAGGCCAGCAACGCGCGCTCCAGGTCCAGACACATATCATGGGTCAGGGCATTCAGCGCCTGCGGACGGTTCAGTGTGACCCGGCCGGCGCGCCCGTCAATCCGGCACTGAATGTCGCTCATTGATCGCGCTCGGCAAGCATCGACCGGCTGATAATCAGCCGCATGATTTCGTTGGTGCCTTCAAGGATTTGATGCACCCGCAAATCACGCACAATCTTCTCGATCCCGTAATCTGCCAGATAGCCATATCCCCCATGAATCTGCAGCGCCTCATTGGCGACCCGAAAGCCGACATCGGTCACGAACCGCTTGGCCATTGCGCAGTGACGGGTGGCATCAGGGGCCGCATGGTCCAGCTTCCACGCAGCCTGACGCAGGAACAGCCGCGCCGCCTGCAGTTCAGTTTCCATATCCGCCAGCTTGAACTGGATCGACTGGAAGGAATCGATGCTCTTGCCAAACGCCTTGCGCTCGGCCGTGTAGGTCAGCGCCTTGTTCAGGGCCGCCTGTGCGCCGCCAAGCGAAGCCGCAGCAATGTTCAACCGCCCGCCATCAAGGCCCTTCATGGCGTATTTGAAACCGGCACCTTCTTCACCAAGCAGGCTGTCGGCAGAAACGCTGCAATTTTCCAGAATCACCTGCGCCGTTGGCTGGCCGCGCCAGCCCATCTTCATTTCCTGCGCCCCAAAGCCCAGACCATCCGTGCCGGCGTCAATCATCAAGGCCGAGATACCACGCGGCGAGTCATCGCCCGTCCGGCACATCACCACATAGAGATCGGAATAATCACCACCGGAAATAAAGGATTTGGTACCGCTGACCGACCAGCCTTCATTGGTGCGTTCGGCCCGCGTGCGCAGCGCCGCCGCGTCAGACCCCGACCCGGGCTCGGTCAGACAATATGAGGCGATCCGCTTCATTTTCACCAGATCGGGAAGATAGCGTTCCTTCATCTCGTCATGGCCGAAGCTGGAGATCATCCACGCCACCATATTATGGATCGACATGAAAGATGATACTGACGGGCAGGCCATGGCCAGCGCCTCGAAAATCAGCGTTGCATCAAGCCGTGTCAGGCCCGACCCGCCATCCTCTTCAGGCACATAGATTGCCGCCAGCCCCAAATCTGCCGCCGCCTGCAGACATTCGCGCGGCATCTCCATCGCCTGGTCCCAGGCCACCGCATGCGGTTCTATATTGGTCGCACCGAAATCGCGTGCCATATCGAAGATGGCGTGCTGTTCCTCGGTCATCGAAAAGTCGTACATCGGGCTTGTCTCCTGANTGAAAACACCGGCACNGCCGGCGGCAGGCTAGCTCAGATCACGCGTATCCTCGATTACGATACCATCGCGCGGCAGACTGCCCGGCGCACACAGGCNGATATCGGCGCGCAGCTTCAGAATCTCGCGCACCGGCCCTTCGAATTTTGCCGGATCATCTGCCGTGGTCTCAATGGCAACGGCCATCGTATCTGCCGATCCGTCATGGCCAACAGTGACCCGTACCCGTTCAATCGCATCATCACGGGCCACCAGATCTGCAACCTGTTCCGGGCGCACAAACATGCCCTTTACCTTGGTGGCCTGATCAGCACGACCGCGCCAGCCGACAATACGCATATTGGTTCGTCCGCANGGGCTGGTGCCGGGCATGACTGCCGACATATCACCAGTGGCAAAACGGATCAGCGGAAACTCAGGTGTGAATACCGTCACCACCACCTCGCCAATGTCCCCATCTGGCACCNGATCACCTGTGCCGGGGGTGCAAATCTCGACGATCGCCCCTTCATCCACAATCATCCCNTCCATGGCAAGGCTCTCATAGGCCACCATGCCGACATCGGCGGTGCCGTAACTCTGCCGACAGCTGATGCCGCGATCAGCATATCCCTGACGCATTGCCGGGAACAANGGCCCGCCGCTGACAAAAGCGTGNCTCAATTGCGACATGTCCAGCCCCAGCGCGTCACCCTGCTCAAGGATCGCCAGCAGATAGTCGGGCGTGCCNGCATAGGCCGTCGCGCCAAGCGAGGACATTGCCCGCGCCTGCAATTCGGTCTGGCCAGTGCCAGCCGGAAAGACNGTCACACCAACCGCCGCCGCCGCCGATTCAAACATCTGGCCAGCTGGCGTGAAATGATAGGCAAAGCAATTATGAACACGGTCGCCGGGCCGCAGACCAGCCGCAAACAACCCGCGCCCAAANCGCCAGAAATCCCGCGCCTTGCCAATCTCGCCGGCCCGCATGCCGGGCTCATAGATCGGACCGGGTGACTGGAAGATCATGTCGATCTGGTCCAGCGGCACACCATTGAAGCCNCCAAGGGGTGGCAGCTCGGCCTGTTTTGCCATCAGATNGGACTTGCGCAATACCGGCAATGTTGCCAACGCCGCGCGATCGGTGATGGTTGATGGGTCGATNCCGTCCAGCGTGCCTGCATAACCGGGCGCGTTGGCTGTGGCATGTGCAACAGCCGCAGGCAGGCATTCGGCAAGCGACGCGGCGCGTTCATCAGCTGAACGCGTTTCAAGCGCATCAAAAAANTCTGTATCTGTGGCCATNGCCTGCCTCTAGCTGAGCCAGCGCTTCCGCCGGCGGTAAGAACGCACATCNCGGAANGANTTGCGNCCTTCATCCGACATGCCGAGATAGAATTCCTTCACATCCGGGTTTTCGCGCAGCTGCTGCGCCGGNCCATCCATCACAACGCGGCCATTTTCCAGAATATAGCCGTAATGCGCGAAACGCAGCGCGACATTGGTATTCTGTTCGGCCANCAGGAAGGACACGCCCTCCTTCTCNTTCAAATCNTTCACNATGCCNAAAATTTCNTCNACCANCTGTGGTGCCAACCCCATTGACGGCTCGTCCAAAAGGATGGTTTCAGGCCGAGACATCAAGGCCCGGCCGATGGCGCACATCTGCTGCTCACCGCCCGAAGTATAGCCGGCCTGCGACTTGCGGCGTTCTTTCAGGCGCGGAAAGTAATTATATACCANCTCAAGATCATCATTGATCTCGGACCGGCTGGCATTGCGGGTGAAGCTGCCGGTCAGCAGATTTTCCTCAACCGTCAGATGCTCGAAGCAATGCCGGCCTTCCATCACCTGGATGACCCCCTGCTTGACCAGAATGGACGGGTTCAGATCCGCTACAGGTGTGCCGCGATACAGGATGCTGCCTTTTGTCACCTCGCCGCGTTCGGAATGCAGCAGATTGGAGATCGCCTTCAGCGTTGTCGTCTTGCCGGCGCCATTGCCGCCAAGAAGGGCGGTAATGCCACCTTTTGGCACCTGCAACGATACGCCCTTCAACACCAGAATGACGTGATTGTAGATAACCTCGATATTATTCACATCGAGAAGGGTTTCTGTCTGCGCCTCGTTATCCAGCATGACCGGCTCTTTTGTTCGGTTGTCGAAAAATGTTCAATTGTCGATAAAGGAAAGGCCCAGCCCCCGCATCACGGGGACCGGACAAATTGGGTTTTAGCCGCAACGCTCGGAAAGGTTGTTTTCCGCAGCATAGGCAGCTGAATCTTCCGCAATCAAACGGTTGATTACGTCCATATCACCAGGTTTGAACGGTGTAATTAGCGACCATGTCTTGTTCTTGGCGTCCCACTGCTGGATGGCTGTCACCATCGGGCCACCATGGCTTTCACAAGATACGTTGAAGCTTGGGCCGAAGTTCGGCATGCCGATCGATGCCATCTTCGCTTCGGTCATTTCCAGTGCCTCAAAGCCGTCACGCAGATCACCGGCGGTGATGTTCGACTTGCCGGTCATCTTCTGGGCTGTCTTGATACCTTCAGCAGCCAGCATTCCGGCATACAGACCACGGCTATAAAGAACCGTACCAGCATGTTCGCCGCTGGCCTTACCAGCGTCGTACAGGTACTTTTTCAGGTCGTCATAAAGCGGGTAATCCATGCCTGTGTTGTGCATGGCCAGCGCCTTGTAGCCGTCAGCTTTCATGCCAGCCGGGATCACGTCATTCTCGGAACCTGACCACCAGACACCAATGAACTTTTCCATCGGAAAGCGGATGTTGGAGGCTTCCTGAATGGCAACCTGGTTCATCACACCCCAGCCCCACATGGTGATGTAGTCGGGCTTCTCGCGACGAATCTGCAGCCACTGTGACTTTTGCTCCTGACCAGGATGGTCAACAGGCAGAAGGCTCAACTCAAAGCCATGCTTTTTCGCCAGCTCTTCAAGTGTCCGGATTGGCTCTTTGCCATAGGCAGAGTTGTGATAGACAAGAGCAACCTTTTTACCTTTGATGTCGCCACCTTCCTGTTCGAGGATGTGGTTGACCACGGCAGATGCCGCTGACCAGTAGTTCCCCGGGAAATTGAAGATGTGGCTGAACACCTTGCCGTTGGCGGCAGATGTACGACCATAGCCCATCGACAAGATCGGAATGTCAGCAGCCGTCGCCTTTGGGATCAGCTGGTAGGTAATACCTGTGGACAGTGGCTGATATACCAGCGAGCCCAGATCCTTAGTAGCTTCGAAACACTCAACACCCTTTTCGGTGTTATAGGCAGTCTCACACTCGATGAGATTCACCATTTCACCGCCGATACCGCCATCACGCTCGTTGAGAAGCGCGAAATAGTCGGCATAACCGTCAGCATATGGAATGCCATTTGGTCCGTAAGCGCCGGTTCTGTACACCAGCGACGGAATGACCAGTTCTGCGAGAGCCGGTGTCGCCACCGAAACCGCGACAGCCGTGGCCATCAGCATGCGTTTGATGTTCATATTTTTTCCTCCGTTAGGTTCTTCATTGATGTCGTCATCCTTCACACTCCGACGACTAGAATGGCTGTTCTACACCATGAAATTTTTAGTGGGGGAACGGCCATAATCTCATTTTCTCCTTGATAATACGCCATAGCTGGGCCAACCCGTGCGGTTCCACAATCAGGAAGAACACGATCAACCCGCCAATAATGATAAATTCGAAATGCGCCGCGATATCGGTCGCCCAGCCAAACGAGTTGACCATGATGTTTTTCAGCAACACCGGCATCAACACCATGAAGGCCGCACCCGCCAGCGATCCGAAGATTGACCCAAGACCACCGATAATGATCATGAACAGCAGCAAGAAGGACTTCTGGATACCAAAGGCCTCGGTCACCTCAACCGCGCCAAGATAGACCGAAAAGATCATGGCCCCGGCCACACCGACATAGAACGAGCTGACACCGAACGCCGTAACCTTTGCCATCAGCGGGTTCACCCCGATGATTTCAGCCGCAATATCCATATCGCGAATGGCCATCCACTTCCGTCCCACCGACCCACGCGTCAGGTTGCGCGCCAGCCAGCCAAGAACAACAAGAAAGGTCAGGCAGAACAAATAAGTGGCCGCCGGCGTGGCGTTCGGACCGGAAATCGCATAGCCAAACACCGTACGCTCTGGCGAAGTAATCATGCCGGATGCCGAATTGTTATAGAACCACGGCACCTTGTTGAACATCCAGACCAGAAAGAACTGCGCAGCCAGCGTTACAACAGCAAGATAGAATCCCTTGATCCGCAGGCTGGGCAGACCAAACATGATCCCGACAATTGCCGTGGTCACGCCGCCNGCCAGAATGCAGAACGCNAGGTTCANATCCGGAAAGGCAGTCATCATTTTGTAGCAGGTATAGGCACCCACCGCCATGAAACCGCCAGAACCGAGCGATACCTGCCCGCAATAGCCTGTAAGGATATTCANTCCGATCGAGGCCACACCGTAAATCAGAAACGGCAGCAGGACCGCGTTCGCCCAATAGTCATTGATGAAGAACGGCACCACAAAATAAGCCGCCNCAAGCATGACCCAGAACAANAGCCGGTCAGACTTNATGGGAAAGGTCTGCTGGTCAGCCGGATAGCTGACCTTGAAATCACCTGCTTCACGATACAGCATTGCTCTAGACCCTTTCGATGATCTTTTCGCCAAACAGCCCTTGTGGCCTGAATACCAGGAACACGAGTGCGAGCATGTAGGCAAACCAGTTTTCNGTTGCACCGCCCAGGAATGGGGCACCGATCAGGAATTCAAACAGCTTTTCACCNATGCCGATAATCAGGCCGCCGATAATCGCCCCCGGGATCGAGGTGAAACCGCCAAGCATCAGGACCGGCAGGGCTTTCAGGGCAATCAGCGACAGCGAGAANTGCACGCCTGATTTCGACCCCCACATAATCCCCGCCACCAAGGCAACGATGCCNGCAATACACCAGACAATCACCCAAATTCGGCGNAGTGAAATACCAACAGACAACGCCGCCTGATGATCATCCGCCACGGCGCGCAGCGCGCGGCCCGTNCTGGTGTATTGCGAGAANAAAACCAGCGTCGATACNAGAATGACCGCAATGACCGTCGCATAGATGTCCAGCGTATCNAGATAGAAGCCGTAAAAATCGTCGCCACCAAGGAAGGCCGTCTTTTCTTCAATCCAGAAATTGCCCCCCTGCGGAATGCCNACATCCAGCGTCTTGATGTTGGANCCCCACATCAGATCGCCAAAACCTTCCATGAAATAGGCAAGGCCAATGGTTGCCATGAACAGAATAATCGGTTCCTGATTGACCAGATGTTTAAGGATGAATCGTTCCACCAGATAGGCAAACAGCAGCATCACCAGCGCCGCCACGATAATGGCGATAAAGGCGTTAATATGCCATCCAAAATGGTGATATTGCGTGCCAAAGACAGCATTGATCAAATGCGCAAAGGGCACCTGACCTTCCTGCACGCCGACAAGCGTCATCGCCGCGAACAGCGCCATCACGCCCTGTGCGTAATTGAAGATACCCGACGCCTTGAAAATCAGGACAAAGCCCAACGCGACAAGCGAATACATGACGCCGGCCATCAGACCGTTAATGACAACTTCGANGCCGTAAAGAAACGTAACCATGATCTAAAAATCCCCGGGCTGATTGATGCCAGCCCAAATTGTATGNTTCCTANTCATGNGGNACCCCCAGATAGGCATCAATCACCGCCTGATTATTGCGCACCTCTTCGGGACTGCCGTCACCGATCTTGCGCCCGTAATCCATCACCACCACACGGTCGGCAAGATCCATCACCACACCCATGTCATGTTCGATCAGCGCNATTGTCGTCCCGAATTCATCATTCACATCCAGAATGAAGCGNGACATGTCTTCTTTTTCCTCGACATTCATGCCGGCCATTGGCTCGTCAAGCAGCAGCAATGACGGTTCTGCCGCCAAGGCGCGCCCCAGCTCCACCCGCTTTTGCAGACCATAGGGCAGACGCCCGACAGGCGTCTTGCGGATCGACTGGATTTCCAGAAAATCGATGATGCGCTCGACAACCTCGCGGTTGGCTGTTTCCTCACGCTGGGCACGACCAACCCAGAATGCCTGGGACAGCAGACCTGTCTTCATATGTGTCAGCCGCCCGGTCATGATGTTGTCCAGCGTCGACATGCCGTGGAANAGNGCNATATTCTGAAAGGTACGGGCGATACCCTGCGCGGCAATCTGATGCGGGCGCATCGGGCCGCGGATAGCGCCTTTGTACCAGACNTCGCCCTCCTGCGGATGATAAAAGCCGTTAATGACATTCAGCATCGATGACTTGCCGGCACCGTTCGGACCGATGATGGCGCGGACCTCGCCCTCGCGAATATCGAAGCTGATATCCTCAATCGCCACCACCCCGCCAAAGCGCAGCGTGATATTGCGCATTTCCATCAGCACACCGCCGATGGTGCGGCCATCAGGGGTGATCGTCTGCTGAACTGCGGCGTCCTGCGATACCGTCATGCCGCTTTCTCCTCACGCGCCACGCGCCTTGCGTCACGAATTTCCAGCGTTGCCGAAATTGACCCCTTGCTGCCATCCTCGTATGTGACTTCGGTTTCGGTATAGATTTCGCCCTNGCCGCCATACATTGCGTCAATCAGGTCCTTGTATTTGTCCTCGATGACGTTGCGGCGNACCTTGCGGGTACGGGTCAGTTCACCATCATCGGCGTCAAGTTCCTTNTGCAGCACAAGGAAGCGACTGACCTGACAGCCCGCCAGCATTTCATCAGCTGCCAAGCTTGCATTCACGTCCTCGACATGCTGCTGGATCGTGGCATAGACATCTGCNTGCGCAGCCAGTTCCTGATATGACGAATAGGCGATATTATTGCGCTCGGCCCAGTTGCCGACAGCCTGCAGATCGATATTGATCATCGCCATGCAGCTGTCACGCCCGTCACCAAACACCACTGTCTCAAGGATGTTCGGATAGAATTTCAGCTTGTTCTCGACATATTTCGGNGCAAACAGCGCCCCGTCCTTGGTCTTTCCGACATCCTTGGCACGATCGATAATCCGCAGATGACCAGTATCTTTTTCGATAAAGCCGGCATCACCGGTAGCGACCCAGCCCTCGGCATCNTTGGTTGATTTTGTGCTTTCGGCATTCTTGTAATATTCGACGAACGTACCCGGGGAGCGATAAAACACCTCGCCACTATCGGCAATTTTCAGCTCGACCCCGGGAGACGCCACACCCACCGTATCGGACCGCACCTCGCCATCGGGCTGCTGGGTAATGAAAACGCTGGCTTCTGTCTGGCCATAAAGCTGCTTCAGGTTGATTCCGAGCGANCGATAGAAGTCAAAAATCTCCGGGCCGATAGCCTCGCCGGCNGTATAGCCGACCCGCACCCGCGANAGGCCAAGGGTGTTTTTCAACGGACCATAGACAAGCAGATTNCCAAGCGCATATTTCANCTTCTTGCCAAGGCTGACCGGCTTGCCATCAAGGATGTCCGGGCCGGCGTCACGCGCAAAATTCATNAAATGATGGAACAATTTGCGNTTGAAATTGCCAGCGTCTTCCATACGGATCATCACCGATGTCAGCACGCCTTCAAAATAGCGCGGCGGCGCAAAGAAATAGGTCGGGCCAATCTCGCGCAGATCATGCTGCATGGTGTCGCCGCTTTCCGGGCAAGCCACACAAAAGCCGCTCCAGCTGGCTTGACCAACNGAAAAGATGAAATCGCCAACCCATGCCATCGGCAGATAGGCCAACACCGAATCACTGGCGCGCAGCCCGTCAAATTCGCAAGACGCCTTCGAGGTCATGATGATGTTGTCATTCGATAGCACGACACCCTTCGGCCGGCCTGTTGTACCGGANGTGTAAAGCATCGCGCAGGTGTTCGCCCCGGACTGGCTGGCCAGCCGCGCGTCAAGAACCGGNTGCAGCGTTGCTTCATTCTCGCGGCCACGCGTCTGCAGTTCTTTATAGTCTGTCAGNCTGGCGCGGTCATATTTGCGCATGCCACGCGCATCCAGAAAGATAATCTGTTCAACACCCGTCAGTTGGTCCTGAACCTCGATGATCTTATCGACCTGTTCCTGATCTTGCGCCACGATAAAGCGGGCCGAGCAGTGATCGATCACATAGGCCATTTCCTCTGCCACAGCATCCTGATAGAGCGGCACNGGAATNGCCCCTACGGATTGTGCGGCAACCATCGCCCAATAGAGATAAGGTCTGTTCCGGCCAATGATCGCGATATGATCGCCTTCTGCAAGACCAAGATCCAAAAAACCAAGTGCAAGGTCTTCGATTTCCTTGGACGACTGCGCCCAGCTCCAGCTTTGCCAAATGCCGAATTCTTTTTCACGGAACGCCGGTGAATCCGGACGGATNCGGGCATGATGTGCCACCAAACGCGGAATCGTATCAAGCGGCTGATCAACCGACGACACCATCTTCAGTCCTCCCCGACCCCTGCCTTCNGATTGTTTCCGATTTAACGGCGGAGCCNTNTTTTNAAANTACGNCAAGATTATCGCGACGCTAACAAACAATACGTGTTTCATTCCGGAAATCCAGCGCGTCCTTCGATAAAAGCGAGATAAAATGTCACATTATGACGTTGGCGATGCTATTTTTGTTGTCTACTGTCAAGAATGGCTGCTCTTTTGATCGAAACAGCTAAGCGTTTCAGCCTGCCTCATTATCCCGCGCGCGGAGACTTGCATGCGTTTCCTTCAATCCATGTTGACAGCACTAGTTAGCACGCCGCTGAGAATCACCGGCCTCGGGATGCGCGGCGTCCCCGATGGCGGAAGCGATGCCGAGTCGGCGCTGGATGCGGTGATGTCGGCAAATGGTGAAGTTTCATCCCTGATTTATGCCGAACGGTTTCTTGGCCATGTCGAGGCGCTGGACGCCGACGCACTGTCANAGCTGGTCCGGCACATCGCTACTACTTATGACATCGATTCGGCAGCCCTNNCCAATGCAGCCAGAGATTACGGTACTACCCCAGATGCAAAAAGCCTGTCGCAGATTGCCAATCTGGCCGAGCCGCAATGGCAGGAATTGTTCCGCCGGCTGAACGCCGCCAAGAACGGNACNGTGCGGCTAGTCCGTCTGCGCCAGCGGCTGCTTGCATTGTCCGGTNACGACAATGACATTGCGCGGATTGAATCCGGGCTTGCAGCCTTGCTACGCGCATGGTTCAACCCGGGTTTTCTGGTCTTGCATCCAATCGACTGGTCAACACCGGCCAGCGTTCTGGAAAAAATCATCGCCTATGAGGCGGTTCATGAAATCACCTCATGGGATGCGTTGCGCGCGCGCCTTGCCCCGGAAGACCGGCGCTGCTTTGCCTTCTTCCATCCACGGATGCCGGAAGAACCGTTGATTTTTGTCGAGGTGGCNTTAACCGACACCATCCCGGGCAACATTGNGGATGTNCTGCAGATNGACCGGCAAATCACTTCGAAGGATACGGCCAGCACGGCTGTCTTCTATTCGATTTCGAATTGTCAGGCCGGGCTTGCCGGCATTTCATTTGGTAATTTTCTGATCAAGCGGGTGGCGCAGGANCTGCAGCTTGAACATCCCCAGCTTACGACATTTGTCACGCTGTCGCCGGTGCCGGGACTGATGCGCTGGATGCGCCGCGAGATGCCTGATCTTGCCAAACAATTTGCCGCTGACGGCCGTCCTGACTGGCCTGCCGATGCCGACGCGCTGGAACCTGCCTTCACCGCTGCGGCGTTACGCTATTTCACCAGATCCGACAGGCNTGATGGCTGGCCGAACGATCCGGTAGCACGCTTTCATCTGGGCAATGGCGCCATTCTGGAGCAAATCAATTANGGGGCCGACAAAAGCCCCAAAGGCATGGCCCAATCAGCTGCGTTGATGGTCAATTACCGCTATAATCTTGATGTTGTCGAGGCCAATCACGAAGCCTTTCACGAAACCAAGACGGTGTTGCTGTCACCGGCCCTGAAGACACTGAAGAAATCGACAAAGACCTGATCGCGCCACGCGTTCCGGNTCTGGCGTCCTGACTCAGGCGTCCTGAACCAGCTTTTCGAAAATCACGCGCGCCGAATCTGTCAGGGGANCCGGGGTNCGGGTNACCCGGTCAACATTCACATGCACGAACCGGCCCTGCGCCGCGGCTGCCACCTGCTTGTCCGCAGCAAACAGCCCGATATCATATTGCACCGATGTATTGCCAAGCCGCACAACCCGCATANCCACATCAACTGCCTGCGGGTAGGNCANCTCGGAAAAATAGCAGCAGCCGGTCTCGACAACCAGAAAGATTGTGTTTCCGGCCAGCGGGTCCAGCAGTCCGGCATCAAGCAACCAGCCATTCACCGCCGTATCGAACAGTTTGTAATGCACAGTGTTGTTCAGGTGGCCATAGATATCATTGTCATCCCAGCGGGTGGCCAGCCTGGTGAAAACCGGATAAGCCGAACGCGAGGGTGGTGACGGGCGCGCCATATCCGCTACCACGCTGCCTGATAGATGGCGCGGGCATCGCTCTGTTTGACGGGGCGCGGATTATTGACCAGCAGACGTGTCTGGTTCATTGCATCACGCGCCAGCAGGTCCAGCGCATCCTGTGGAATACCAACATCGCGCAAGCGCGCCTCCAGCCCGCACTGTTCGGCCAGTGCCGCCATCTCTTCGGCAAAGGCAGCCGCCGCTTCCTGCGGCCCCATCTGGCCAAGTGCAGGAAACACGTAAGGGGCCATCTCGGCATAGGGTGCCGGCGCCACAACCGCGTTGAAGCGCAGCACATGGGCCAGCACCAGCGCGTTTGACAGCCCGTGCGGAATCTTGAAATGACCACCGATCGGATAGGCCAGCGCATGCACGGCCGCGACCGGCGAATTGGCAAAAGCCTGAC
>NYTO01000027.1 GCA_002683535.1 SAR116 cluster bacterium | reverse complement strand
CCGCACCGGCAATCGCCCCGACAATCAGCCCGATGGTCATGTTGGATTCACGCTGCGCCTGCTGCTGGCGTTCATATTCGGCCTGCGCCTGCAACCCGACATTGACACATTGCGCACGATCAATCTCATACGCGGCCATGTCGGTGTTATAGCTGTCCACAACCGGGCGATATTCGCTGAGTGATGGCTGATAGCCACAGGCTGACAGCGCCGCCAGACTGGCCACCCCGATCACACCGGCCGTGCGGCGCGCCCTGCGCTTCACGCCGGTTGCGGTTGTGTGTGGGTTCTGTTTCATCTGCACGCCTCATTGTCTGGCCCGTGGTCTGTCGCGTCATCTGGTGTGGCCCAGACGTCTGCCCGTCACGGCCAGTCTAAAGCAGGACTGCTGAAAAAAAGGTTAAGACAAACGGCAAAAACAGCAGAGTTTGACCCCATATCCTGCCATTCGGCTTGGAGGTCACCGCAAGATACGGTAGAAAGATGCGGTGTCGTCCCGCAGTGTCGTCCGCGATGCGGTCGGCGCGCACAACCCGCACGAAAGACAGTTGAAACATGGCCGATCTTTTTGGTGCCGCGGCAAGTGCCGACGGATATGACGCCGCCAATATCGAAGTTCTGGAAGGGCTGGAGCCTGTACGCCACCGCCCCGGCATGTATATCGGCGGCACGGATGAGCGCGCGCTGCATCATCTGGCAGCCGAAATTCTGGACAATTCGATGGATGAGGCCGTGGCCGGCCATGCCAACCGCATCGATATTCATCTGGAAGGCCGTGACCGGCTGACAATTCGGGATAATGGCCGCGGCATGCCGGTCGGCGAGCATCCGAAATTTCCTGGCAAGTCGGCGGTCGAGGTGCTCCTGACAACGCTGCATGCGGGCGGCAAGTTTTCCGGCAAGGCCTATGCCACATCCGGCGGCCTACACGGGGTTGGTGCGTCGGTTGTGAACGCACTGTCTTCAGAACTGCATGTCGAGATTGCGCGCGACAAGAAGCTGTTCTCGCAATCCTTTTCACGCGGCATGCCGCAGGGCCAGCTTGCCGAGATAGGTGCCGCCCCGAACCGCCGCGGCACCGCCGTGACCTTCTGCCCCGATCCCGAGATTTTCGGTGCCAACCCCAAATTCCGTCCCGCCACCCTGTACCGCATGGCCCGATCAAAGGCCTATCTGTTCGCCGGTGTGGAAATCCGCTGGAAATGTGCGCCAGAATTGCTGGACGGGGATCAAGAGGTGCCCGAAGAGGGCACGCTGCATTATCCGGGCGGGCTGGCCGATTTTCTGGAAGATGCCACACGTGACAAGGGGCTGCTGATCTCGACACCCTTTGCCGCGCAGGTGGAACTTGATGACCAGAAATTCGAATGGGCGATCACCTGGCTGAATGGCGGCGAGGACGGGTTCTTCCATTCCTATTGCAATACGGTGCCAACGCCGTCTGGCGGCACCCATGAAACCGGCTTCCGTCAGGCCATCACCCGCGCGCTGCGCAGCTTTGGCGATCTGGCCGGCAACCGCAAGGTAGCCGATATCACTGCTGATGACGTGTTTGCCGGCACTGCGGTGATGCTGTCGGTGTTCCTGCGTGATCCGCAATTTCAGGGCCAGACCAAAGACCGGCTGGTGTCGGGCGATGCCACAAAACTGACTGAACAGGCAGCCCGCGACCGGTTTGAACAATGGCTGTCAGCCGATGCCGCCCGTGCCACCTTCCTTCTAGATGCCGCGATCGAACGCGCCGAAGACCGGAAACGGCGCAAAAAAGAGCGCGAGGTGGCCCGCAAGTCGGCAACCCGCAGACTGCGCCTTCCCGGCAAGCTGGCAGACTGCACATCGAATGATACCGAAGTAACCGAATTGTTCCTTGTCGAGGGGGATTCGGCCGGCGGGTCGGCCAAACAGGCACGTGATCGCAAAACCCAGGCGGTGCTGCCACTGCGGGGCAAAATCCTGAACGTTGCCAGTGCCAGCACGGAAAAGTTGGGGGCCAATCAGGAATTGTCAGACCTGTCACTGGCGCTTGGTGTGCGGGCTGGCAAGGATTTTCGACTGGATGACCTGCGCTATGGCCGGGTCATCATCATGACAGATGCCGATGTTGATGGCGCGCATATCGCGGCGCTGCTGATGACCTATTTCTATCGTGAGATGCCGAGGCTGATTGAGGCTGGCCGCCTTTATCTGGCGCAGCCGCCACTGTTCCGCATGACGCAAGGGGCAAAAACCATGTATGCGCTGGATGATGTGCAGCGCGAAGAACTGGCGCGGACCGGCTTCAATGCACGCGGCAAGATCGAAATCAGCCGCTTCAAGGGTCTTGGCGAAATGCCACCGGCGCAGCTGAAAGAAACCACCATGAATGCGGCAACGCGGCGGTTGCTGCGGGTTGAACTGCCCCGCCGCGATACCATCGGCGCGGATGCGCGGCGCGGGGTCGACCAGCTTGTCAACACCCTGATGGGCAAGAAGGCTGAACTGCGGTTCGGCTATATCCGCGACCATGCCGAAGACGTGCTGGCCGACCTGGACGTGTGACGGGATTTGCCATGGCGGGCAAAACCGCCAGGCGCGTGTCCGGTTTTACAGCGCGTCGAACAATTGTTGCAGGGCACCGGTTACCGCCTGTGGTGCCTCAAGGCTCGACAGATGGCCCACATCATCCAGAATGACCAGCCTGCTATCCGGCACAAGGCCTGCCATATCGACAGACAGCGCAGGCGGTGTCAGCGTATCAAGACCGCCGCACAGGACCAGCACCGGCACCTGCATGCCGGCCAGCGTATCTGACTGGTCACGACGTCCCAGAATGGCATGCTGCTGCCGCACGAAATTTGTGCGCCCCACCGCTTCGGTCATGGCAAACACGCGGGCAACAACAGCTTCATCTGCCATGGCNTGCGGT
Organism: SAR116 cluster bacterium; assembly: GCA_002683535.1. Taxonomy (GTDB): domain Bacteria; phylum Pseudomonadota; class Alphaproteobacteria; order Puniceispirillales; family Puniceispirillaceae; genus UBA8309. The sequence goes on along the minus strand of NYTO01000027.1, from coordinate 5,271 downwards.
GACAGGAAGGATTTCAGCAGATGNCGCGTGACCCCGCGAAACCGGTCACTTTCTGCCATCTTGATCGTGGCGGCGCGTTGTTTTCGTTTTGCCTCATCATCAGCCCGGTGCGCGGTGTTCAGCAAGGCAAGACCGGCCATCCTTTCGGGNGCCAGACGCGCCATCTCCATCGCCACATAGCCGCCCATCGACAGNCCAACCGGCACNAGCGGNCCNGCAGCNAGCGCCAGCGCATCACGCGCCATTTCGGTAATGCTGTCACGACCAAGCGTATTGGCCAGCAGTGGCGGTTGCGGGCTTTGCAAATCGGCCATCTGCGCGGCGAACAAATCACCCGTCAGGATCAGCCCCGGAATGAAAATTGGCGTAAAGGATGACGGCATCGGGCAGCGGTCCTACGGCGTGAAACCGCTAAAACACTATGTCTGGTTGACGTTTGATGAATATGTCTGTATCACCTCGTTCCAGTAATGCCCAGAGGAAACCGCTTCAACAACAGCGTGCAGGTCATTTGCGAGATTGTGTCATTTGCAGGAATGCGACTGCAGACTGGTTACCGCAGCCCTTATACCGCAAGATTGCAAATATCGTTTTTGACCGCCAAATCATGACCTGCGACTGTGAAATGTCTTGGCTGATGGGCTTCTCCCCCGTGCTCATGTGCAAACGCGTTACCAGAGGATGGTAGTACCGGTGAATTTTTCCGAACTTGGTCTATGCCAGGAACTCAGCCAGGCGGTTGCCGACCTTGGCTATACAGAACCCACTCCTATTCAGGAAAAATCAATTCCCTATGTACTGATGGGACGCGATATTCTGGGATCAGCGCAGACAGGGACTGGCAAGACTGCCAGCTTTACGCTGCCGATGATCGAAATTCTGGCGGCTGGGCGCGCCAAGGCCCGCCTGCCCCGCTCATTGATCCTTGCCCCGACCCGCGAACTTGCCGCCCAGGTAGCAGACTCCTTCGAAAAATTCAGCACCTATCACAAGCTGTCGATGGCGTTATTGATTGGCGGGGTCAGCTTTGCCGACCAGAACGCCGCCCTGAGCAAGGGTGTTGATGTTCTGATTGCCACACCCGGCCGCCTGCTCGACCATTTTGAACGCGGCAAGGTGCTGCTGACCGACGTAAAAATTCTGGTGATTGACGAAGCTGACCGGATGCTGGACATGGGATTCATTCCCGATGTTGAACGTATTGTCGGGCTGTTGCCACCCTTGCGCCAGACGCTGTTCTTTTCTGCCACCCTGTCCGACGATATCAAGAAACTCAGCGACAAATTTGTCAGCAATCCAAAAGTGATCGAGGTGGCACCGCCGGCATCGACCGCCGACACCGTGGCACAGCATCTTGTCTGGACATCACCAAANGGCAAGCGCGAGGCCCTGCGCGGCCTGCTGCGCAGTGAAGACGTCAANAATGCAGTGATATTCTGTAATCGCAAGCGCGATATCAGCACGCTTGTCACATCGTTGAAACGGCANGANTTNGGCGCTGTNGCCCTGCATGGAGACATGACCCAGTCGGCAAGGCTTGACGCGTTGCAGAAATTCAAAGATGGCGAAGTGCCGTTGATGATTGCATCAGATGTGGCGGCGCGCGGGCTGGATATTGCCGGGCTCAGCCATGTGTTCAACTTCGATGTGCCAGGCAATGCCGAGGATTATGTCCACCGCATCGGCCGCACGGGCCGCGCTGGNAAATCTGGCCGTGCCTTTACCATCGCCGCCAGTGAAGATGACAAGAAATATGTCGGTGCAATCGAAAAGCTGATTGGCAAGCCGATCCCGTTGGCTGGTGATGCCAGGAATGAAGCACCGCAAGACGCGTCCGAGGCCAAACCGGCCAGTCGCTCAAAGAAGAAAAAAGCCGGGTCGCGTCGTACAGAGGCTGACAGCCCTGAAAGTGGCAAAACGGAAAGCGGGCGTAAAGACGCCAGCAAAACCGAATCCGGCAGCAGAAACGAGTCCGGCAGCAGAAACGAGTCCGGCGGCAATGATGACAACCGGTCACGTGGCGGGCGGTCACGCCGCAAGCAGGAAAATGCGCCAGGCGAATTGCCGGCGCCGCCAGAATGCAAGGGTGATACGTTNCAGGACACCGGTCATGTGCCGGCCTTCCTGCTGCGCTCCTGAACCANGGATCTAGGCTGCCTAAAGGGCCTTGTCGACGACCTCTCGCANATCATTCGATTGCGCGCGCGCCTGAACCATTTTCAGTGCCTCGCNCATGATCGTCTTGCGATCATCTGAATAGCTGTCCATGCGTGTCAGCGGTAACGCCATCCGCGCCGCCACTTGCGGATTGCGCTCATCAATGCTGACCAGCTGGCGGGCGACATAGTCATAACCGGACCCGTCAGCTGCATGAAAATGTGGNGTGTTTCCAACCATGAACGCCCCCAGAATGGCGCGAATCTTGTTTGGATTTTTCGGATCAAACCCGGGATGGGCCATCAGCGCATCAAGGCGCGCAATGCCACCANCAACCGACGACATCGATTCCATCTGGAACCATTTTTCCATNACCAGCGNGTTATCCTGCCAGCGATCATGAAAGACNGCGAGACCGCGCGCACAGGCACCATCATCACAATNGATCAATGCTTTCAGCCCGCCTTGCGACATCGTCATATTGGTATCGGCGACCATTGTTTCAGCAGCGGCAATGGCAGTGGCATTNCCGGCAGCAACACCAAGCTCGACAAACTGCACCAGCAGCGCCCGCCCGCCNGCGGTGGCGGCAAGGCCNGCCTGNTCATCAAGAGCATTGGCAATCTCGTCAGCCAGCGCCGTGCCAAGCGCACCCTGTATGGTCCGCCGCGCATTGAACAGCGCAACCGGATCGGCCGGATGACGGGCTGCCTCCAGAACNGGCAAGCCGGGCAAGCGAAGGCTGCCNGCCTTGAAATCATCCAGCACATTTCTGTCGGCCAGAATCTGGCGATATCCCCAGGCCAGATCATCGACATCTGCACCACCGCCAGCCGCCANTGCCAGAATGGCATCACGNCTGAGGATCTGCGCTGAATCCCACCTGTTGAACATATCGCTGTCATGCGCCATCAAGCGCAGGCGTTCATCCGCGCCAAGATCATCATCAAGTTCAACCGGCGCTGAAAATCCACGCAAAATGCTTGGCGTCAGTGTATCCGGCAGCGCGCTTCCATCGGCCGCNGTAAAGGCAAANCTGGCCTCTGCCTGATCAAACAACAGCACATGCTCATNCCGCGCCGTGTTGTCGCCAGACAGGCGGGTTGCAACCGGCGCACCATCCTGTCCGACGAACCCTACGCGTACCGGNACAGGCAACGGGTCGCGCGGGCTGCCAGCCGCTGTTTCNGGCAATGATTGCCTNAACACAAGCGATGATAATGATGCACCGTCGGCAGTGGCCGCCTGCTGCTGGCGGCTCACATGCANGCGCGGTGTCCCNGCTTGCGAATACCACCGCTGAAAACCTGACATGTCACAATCATTGGCATCNGCCAGCGCNGCCACGAAATCATCGCAGGTAACAGCCGACCCGTCATGGCGCTCAAAATACAAGTCCATGCCCTGCCGAAACCCGTCGCGCCCCAGGAAGCCAGCCATCATGCGAATGACTTCAGCCCCTTTTTCATACACAGTGGGCGTGTAGAAGTTATTGATTTCACGATATGATTCAGGACGTATCGGATGTGCCGTCGGGCTGCGGTCCTCGGGGAACTGGGCTGCACGAAGCAAGCTTACATCACCTGCGCGCTGCACCCCTTCATCATGCATGTCAGCCGAAAAACACTGGTCCCGATACACTGTCAGGCCTTCTTTCAGCGTCAGCTGGAACCAGTCGCGGCAAGTGACCCTGTTGCCAGTCCAGTTATGGAAATATTCATGCGCAACGATCGATTCCACGCGATCGAGGTCTTCATCCGTTGCTGTCTGCGGATCAGCAAGAACAAACTTGCTGTTAAAGATATTCAGGCCCTTATTCTCCATCGCGCCCATGTTGAAATGGCTGACGGCGACAATCTGGAAGAGATCCAGATCATATTCCAGGCCATAGGTGTCCTCGTCCCACTTCATAGACCGTTTCAGCGAATCCATCGCATGACCGGTCAGGCTGACATTACCCTTCTCGACATAGATATGAAGATCGACCTTGCGTCCTGATGCTGTTGTGAAGCTGTCTGCGGCAAGATCAAGATCGCCAGCAACACAGGCAAACAGATAGCTTGGCTTCGGATGCGGGTCATGCCACAGCGCATAATGCCGGTCGTCATCAATCTCGCCGGATTCAACCAGATTACCATTGGACAACAATTGCGGAAACGCCTTGTCAGCCTCAATACGGACGGTAAACACCGTCATCACATCCGGCCGGTCGGGGAAGAAAGCCATGCGCCGGAATCCTTCCGGCTCGCACTGGGTGCAATACATGCCCCCTGACAGATAGAGACCGTCAAGCGAGGTATTGGTCTGCGGATGGCATTCGGAGCGAACACGCAGGACGCAGTTTTTGGGCAGATCAGAAAAGGACAGCCCTTCAGGCACGACCGGCCAGTCCGCCTCATCAAGGATACGGCCATCGATACTGATTTCATGCAATGTCAGGTCACGCCCGTTCAGGATGAAAGGCGCGTCACCAACGCGCTGCAATTCCAGCGTTGTCGTGACCAGCGCGCGCGTGTCAAAAATCGAGATATCAAGGCCTGCCGAGGCTACTTTGCAGGAAGGCAGTTGATAATCAGCACGGTACTTCACCATGACGTCGCACCTTTTGCTTGCCGGTTAAATCATACGGACTGTTATAGCGGACACCTGACAGATCGCACAGGCTGCGCAGGCACATTGGAGTCAGCGGCTGTCGCGCGAGGTGGTATAGGCTTCCTCGCAATGCGCAAGACAATAGGGTTTGCCGGGCACAATCGGGGCACCACAGAAAGAAAACCCTGTCTTCTTTGGATCACCGGTCGGCCAACAGCATTTGCTGCGTGACCAGCTCAGTTTGCGCAGTTCCAGCCGCAGGGGCAGGTTTACAGGCTCGGCAGGTGGCTTGGCCTTTGCCGGTTTTTTCACTTCCGTTGCTGACTTGGAAATAGGCGACGGGCGCTTTGGCAGACCCATCCGATGTGCCTTGCCGGCAATGGCGTTACGCGACACGCCCAGCGCATCGCCAATCTGTGAAATCGACAAACCCTCATCCCACAGCTTGCGAAGCTGCTCAAGGCGCTCTTCCGTCCAGGCGTTTGCCGCTTCTGTCATGCTGTCCTCACTGTCACTGCCGGC
>NYTO01000001.1 GCA_002683535.1 SAR116 cluster bacterium | reverse complement strand
CCAAGCCAGCGCAGATCATCCAGAATACCGGCGGTGAAATGGTCGCGGCAGCGTGTATGGTCGATATCGTCAATGCGCAGGATATAGCCGCCGCCCAGATGATCCGCCACCATGGCCGAATAGGCATGCCCCAGATGCAATTCGCCTGTCGGGCTGGGGGCAAATCGCGTGACATGGGGTGCGGTGTTGTCTGTGTTCATGTGCGCGGCGGTCCAGTCATCAGGTTTTTCGTTTGCCCCAGTCTAGCGGTTGTGGGCGGCTCTTGTGAATATTGGTCACGCAGCATCTGGACCGGCCCGTGCCAGCAGGTGTAGCGTTTTTGCCTGTTATGTTGCACTGGTTATGTTGCTTATGTTGCGCTGATCATGTTGCGCTGATTATGGTGCGCTGGCGACAAACTGATCTGTGATTATGAAAGGCGGGTAGGGTGATGATAAGGGAATTTGGACAGTTGAGCGGGTTTTTTACCGCGCCGGCACGTGGTGGTGACCCGTCCAGCCTGATCGTCATCATGCATGGCTGGGGCGCTGATGCCAGTGATCTGGCTGATCTGGCCTATCCCATTTCAGTGCGTTTTCCCGGGGCAGCCTTCTTTGTGCCGAATGCCCCTGATGCGTGCAGCATGAACCCGATGGGCCGCCAATGGTTCGATCTCGGCGATGTGACCGATGGGCCGCAGGCCGCAGCCCGTGTCATTCTGCCATCGGTGCAGGCGGCATGTGATGAATTGGGACTTGATTCCGGGGCACTGGCCCTGACCGGGTTTTCGCAAGGCGGTATGATGAGTTTGCATTGTGGTCTCGCAATGGACCCGCCCCCGGCTGCAATTGTCAGCTTTTCGGGTGCGTTGTTGCAAAAGGATGCCATTGCCGGTCTGGAAGCGCGGCCAGCGGTGATGCTGGTGCATGGGACTGATGATGCAGTTGTGCCATTTTCGATGATGGAGACGGCATCCGATAGTCTCGCTGAACATGGTATCGAGGCAACATGCGTCAGCCGCCCCGGTCTTGGTCATGGCATTGACCCGGATGCGCTGACCGCAGCGATTGATTTTCTGGCGGATGCGCTTCCCGGCTGAAATTACGTGGAAATGTCAGACGCGCCACGTTTGTCTGTTTGTCATAACACCGCAATATTTTGAGGCGACGGCATGACGCAGCCCAATATGTGGGGGTAATCTCTTGTAATCGGGGGATGACCATGGTTTGCTTGTGCCCATGATCGGACGCACCAAACGGGGGAGACGATGAACGCAGGCAGTTTCGCACCAGCACTGGTTCTGAATGCCGATTTCCGTCCCTTGAATTATTTTCCGCTTTCACTCTGGTCCTGGCAGGATGCTGTGAAGGCTGTTTGCCTTGAGCGGGTGACCATCGTTTCAGAATATGACGTGTCGATCAGTTCACCAACCATCGAGATGAAGCTGCCCTCGGTGATTGCGTTGAAAGAATATGTGCCGCAGATGCGCAACCCGGCATTTACCCGGTTCAACGTCTTTCTGCGCGACCGGTTCAGCTGTCAATATTGTGGCACCGGCCATGCGGCTGCTGATCTGACATTTGACCATGTTGTGCCACGGTCGCGCGGTGGGCGAACCACCTGGACCAATGTTGTGGCAGCCTGCAGCCCGTGTAATCTGAAAAAAGCCAACAAGCTGCCGGCACAGTGCGGTATGCAGCCCCTGGCAACGCCGGTGGCCCCGAATATATGGCAGCTGCAGGAAAATGGCCGCGGGTTCCCGCCGAACTATCTGCATGAATCCTGGCGTGATTATCTGTACTGGGATTCAGAACTCCAGCAGACCTGATACCGCGCCAGCCCCGCACGCTGCCAGAATACCTCAGACGCGTTCTGCGATGCGGATGGCAGTGCGGCATCCTTTCTGGATGACCGATTTCAATGCCGCGTAGAACATGGCTTCGCGCCCACGATACTCGATCGCAATATCACGATGTTCCAGCTCGTCATCGCGAAATTTCGAGATGGTGCCGCGCAGTTCAGCCTCATCCTCGCCAAGCCGCTCGGCCTGATTGGCATAATGCTCGCCAATCACCTCTTCAACTGCGATGGTGCAGGCCATCGCTGCCTTTGGGCCCATTGCAGCGGTGACCGCCCCCAATGCAAATCCGGCAGCTCCCCACACTGGATCAAGCGCTGAGGGGCGAACTTGCCGTTCATTGAGCAAGGCCTCAAAGGCCTCCAGATGTTCGACTTCTTGTTCCATCATGTGCTGNATCTGTGGCCCTGACTCATGGTTCCGCAGAATGGCCAGCTGGCCGCGATAGATCTGCTGCGCAGCACGCTCTCCGGCATGGTCAACACGCAAAAAGCGTTCAATATCGCGGCGGCCTGCTGCCGGTCTGGTTNGGTCTGTCATGATATGCGTGTCCTGTTTCGGTCGCCGAAAATGAATGACATGATTGCCAGTGCCACAATATCCACACTTAACAACATGTTCCATCCTGCCATCGACAGTCCGAACAGGGACCATGGCACGTCGTCGCATCGTGTAACAGGTGTGGCCAGCAGGCTGTCGACCAGATCAGCTGNTGACCCNCCTGANGACAATGCGGCGGTGCATCCGGCGGGGCCAGCCCATAATTGCCATTCAACGCCGGCGTGATATCCCGCAATGCCGACACTGGCCATGCCGGCAAGCGCGGTGACAGCCAGTCCGGCCCGCAGCGANGCCCCGATGGGCTGGCTNATCACCAGCCAGCCNAGGGCGCAGANAATCACCGCGACATGCGCCCAGCGTTGCCAGATGCACAANCTGCAAGGCGNCATGCCGCCGACATGCTCGAACAGCAGAGCGCCACCAAGAAGNGCTGCCGAAACCAGGGCGCACAGAACAAGGCCGCGCTGTGGTGTCAGCAACACTGACAATTCCTGTTTCAATGAATCAGCCAGAATCCGCCTCCAAAAAGGAAGACCAGCAGGCTAAGCAANCCGATAACAATCCGGTAGTTGCCATGATGTCGCGCGATGCCGGCAATGATCATAAAGCGGATGCCGCGGCCGATGAACGATATCATCAGGAATGGCAGCAGGGCGAATCCGGCTATGCCGGCGCTGACCGCGATCACCTTGTAGGGCAGCGGTGTNAAAGCCCCNATNAAAACCAGCAGGATGCCGAATTCAACAAAACCGGCCTGTACCGCCTCAAATTTTTCGGCAGCTGCGATGGCTGCCGGCAGCGCTGCCAGAATCTGGTCGATGCCGACACCCAGCAATCCGCCCAGTGCCCAGCCGATGCCGCCGCCGATNACAGATGCCAGNGTGCAGCCAAGCGACAGGCGAATCCATTTCGCCGGCCGCGCCAGCACCGTTGCCACCAGCAGCGGGTCAACCGGGATCGGTATGATGATGGATTCAAGAACAGCAAACAGCAGCATCAACCGTTCGGCCAGCGCGGTGCCCGCCAGCGTCAGGACGCGGTCATATTGTGCAAGGCAGTAGCGCCACAAGNTTGCCATGNGCGCTCCGTAGGGTCACGCCGAAGAGATGGTACGAGTGGGGGGACTCGAACCCCCAAGCCCTTGCGGGCGGTGGATTTTGAATCCACTGCGTCTACCAGTTCCGCCACACTCGCATTGCCATGAGGTACTAGCCGAGGCAACGTCAGGAGGCAAGTCTCTGCTTTACAAGTGCCACCAGTTTTTCCAGATGCGGGTCGCGGAACCCCTCGGCGTTCAGCGCCTCGACTGTGTCGAAAAGATACTCCCGGCAGGGTCCGATGAACCCGCTGGCGGCGGCNATAACATCGGCCTCGCTGTCAATGGGCATTGGCGCTGCATAATTTGGCCGGTCAGGGCGTGACACAAAGCCGATACCGCGCCGCATGCCGTCAGGTGTGTGCATGCGCACCCAATGCGCCCGATAGGCAAGNGTGATCATCTCGCGCCGCCACAGCAAATCCAGCTCGGCAATTGCATTTGCNGNGTTCAGCTTGAAGGCAACGCCAGTGCAGCTGCCACCACGATCAAGCGCAAGCACCAGCCCCGGGCAGTCCGGTGTGCCGCGGCCAAGCCGTGTCCACAGGCAGAACCGGCGGTGATGGCCGAAAATACGCGCNTTGNCCCGGTNGACATGATCTATGACCGGATTGAAAATCAGGCTGCCATAGCCGAATACCCACAGATCAGAGCAATCGGCATCATCGGGAACCATACTGCGGCGCGAGGCTTTCAGCTGATCTTCGGTGGCAAGCTGCGTATCCTCGTCACCGCGTTCGGCGACAAGCCGCGCTACTGTCCCAGTTTCGAGATTTTCCCGCGTTATGCGCACCAATTTTTCACCTGTCATCAGCCGCCGTTTTCCCCTGCGCTGCCGNACCTGTCGCCCAAATGATGGACAACCCGCTGCGGGAAGGGAATGTCGATGCCATGGTCATCGAGAACGCCTTTCAGCCGTCGATTCAGGTCCCAGTAAAGATCAAAGAAATCATCGTAGCTTGCATAGGCGCGAAGCCGGACATTGATGGCGCTGTCGCCATAGCTGACAACCAGAAAGCGTGGTGCCGGATCGGCAAGCACGCGGGAATCGGCAGCCAGACTCATCAAGGCAGTCTCGGCCGTATCGAGATTGCTGCCATAGCCGATCCCGATATCCAGATCCATGCGCCGTGTGCCATAGCGCGCATGGTTAATGATGTTTGACGACCANATCGACGAGTTCGGAATGCTGATAAACACATTGTCNAACGTATCAATCGTCGTTGTGAACAGACCGATTTCGCGCACCGANCCCGATACACCTGCAGCCTCCACCCAGTCGCCGATCCGGAACGGCCGCAGGAACAGCAACATCAGGCCCGCGGCAACATTCGACAAGGTGCCTTGCAGCGCCAGGCCGACGGCAAGGCCGGCNGCACCCAGAACGGCAATAATCGATGTTGTCTCGACCCCGAAATTGCCAAGCGTGACGATGATGGTCAGGGTCAGGCCGGCATAGCGGACCAATGCCGCCATAATCGGCACCAATGTCTTGTCCAGCCGGTTCAGCCGTGACAGCCATTCGCCTGTCAGCCGTGACGCCCTGCGCGACAGCCAGATGCCAAGGGCCAGCGTAAAGACAGCCGCCAGAAAATTCATGCCGTAAGCCGTTGCCAGTGCCAGAAATTGCTCGGTGGCAATGCTGGACACATTCAAATATGTGGCGATATCAGTTGTCAGTTTGCCGTCCATCGTTTCCACATTCACCATTCCTGCCGGTTGCACTGGCCGCGTGGCAGGCTGTTTTTGCGCTTTCGTGGCATTGTGCCACAAATGCGGGTTCGATGGGTGAAATAAAGCGTTTACAGCGTTGATATTTCCGCGGGTTGCACGATATAGTGCCGCCTCATGAATCAGACCGTGTCACATCCCTGCGAAATCTTGTGCTGGAGCGTCGGCGACGCAGCTCTGGCGCGCGGTGACATGGTGGCCGCTATCGGTAATTTCGATGGTGTTCATCTTGGTCACCAGAAGGTGATAGACACAGCCCGCAAGGCAGCAGCCGAACGTGGCCAGCCAATTGGTGTGGTTACGTTTGATCCGCATCCGCGTGAATTCTTTCGTCAGGATGATGCGCCATTCCACCTTGCTGACCGGACCGAAAAAGACAGGTTGATCGCGGCGCTGGGTGTGGACCGGATTATCCATGTGACATTCGATGACAATCTGCGCTGCACTGATGCCGAAAGTTTTGTGACGAAGGTTCTGCCAGCGCTTGGTATTCGGTCGCTGTTTGCCGGCACCGACTTTGCCTTTGGTCATGGGCGCGGCGGTGACATTGAAACCATCAATCGCATCGGGGCAAGCGTCGGCATTGATGCTGTGTCTGTGCCGCTACTGGCTGATGCCAACAGCGCGGTAATTTCATCAACCCGCGTGCGCGCGGCACTGCAATCTGGTGAACCCGAACTGGCGGCATCGATGCTTGGCCATGACTGGGCGGTCACCGGCATTGTCCAGCAAGGTGATCAGCGCGGCCGTACAATCGGTTTTCCAACTGCGAACATTCCGCTTGGGGCGCTGTTGCATCCGGCCTTTGGCGTGTATGCGGTACAGATTTTTGAGGCTGAACCAGGTGGCAATTTCACNTGCCTTGGCAATGGTGTNGCCAATATNGGCATTCGGCCCACGGTTGAGGATCGCGGCGTGTTGTGTGAGGCACATTTGTTTGACCAGCAGNCTGATCTGTATGGTCGNCGGCTTGCGGTATGTCTTCGTGCATTCCTGCGGGCAGAGCGGAAATTTACCGGTATCGACGAACTGACGTCACAAATTGCCAAGGATGCGCGTGCTGCGCGTGCCCTGCTGCCACCTGTCAAACAGACTGCCTGACGGTAGCCCCGCGGCTGCCCCGATTGCCGTGCCGCGATGCGGCCCACCCAAGAGAGCGTGTGATGAACTATAAAGAAACCGTCTTCCTGCCCCGCACCGAGTTCCCGATGCGTGGCGGTCTGCCGAAAAAGGAACCTGAAATCCTTGCCGGCTGGAAGCAGATAGATATTTACCGCAAGCTTCGCGAAACCTGCAAGGATGCCGAACCCTTTGCGCTGCATGACGGCCCGCCCTATGCGAACGGCCAGCTGCATATCGGACACGCGCTGAACAAGATTCTGAAAGACGTGATCAACCGGTCGCAGTCGATGCTTGGCAAGAACGCCAATTATGTGCCGGGCTGGGATTGCCACGGTCTGCCGATCGAATGGAAGATCGAAGAGCAGTATCGCAAGAAGGGCAAGGACAAGGACGAAGTGCCGGTAAAGGAATTTCGGCAGGAATGTCGTGATTTCGCAGCGCACTGGCTGGATGTCCAGTCCGAGGAATTCCAGCGCCTTGGCGTGCTTGGTGACTGGGACAATCCCTACACCACTATGGCATTCGACGCAGAGGCGACAATCGCCGCCGAACTGGGCCGTATCCTGATGGAAGGCAGCCTCTATCGTGGGGCCAAGCCGGTGATGTGGTCGCCTGTTGAAAAGACCGCGCTTGCCGAAGCCGAGATCGAGTATCAGGACCATACTTCGGTCACGATCTATGCGCGCTTTGCGGTGAAGACACCAAGTCATCCGGCACTGGAAGGCGCGAATATCATCATCTGGACAACCACGCCCTGGACCATGCCGGGCAACCGCGCCATGGCCTGCGGTGCCGATATCGACTATTCGGTGCTGCGGATCACCGGGCGCGGCGAGGATGCGCTGGCCAAGGACGGTGACGTGATCTGTCTTGCCACCGAACTTGTGGATGAGGTGACGTCAGCGATCGGCATCACGGACACGGAAACGCTGGCAACGCTGAAGGGCACCGATATCGCTGGTACTGTCTCGCTGCATCCCATGCACGGACACGGGTATGAGCATGATGTGCCAATGCTGCTGGCCGATTATGTAACCACTGATCAGGGCACGGGCTTTGTGCATATTGCCCCCGGACATGGTGTGGAAGATTATGAACTCGCGCATCTCGAGCACGGCATCCCGCTTCCCGATACGGTGGCCGAGGATGGCAAGATCATGGATCATCTGCCGATATTTGCCGGTATGCATGTATTGCGTGACAATGCCCGCATTGCCGAAACCATGGCCGAGCAGGGCGGGGTGATCGGCATTGGCAAGCTGGTCCATTCCTATCCGCATTCCTGGCGTTCAAAGGCACCGCTTGTCTATCGCAATACGGCGCAGTGGTTTGTGTCGATGGAATCGCACGGGCTGCGCGACACTGCCGTTTCAGAATTGAGGCGCACTGCCTTTTATCCGCAGGCTGGTCAGCGCCGTCTGACCTCGATGATCGAACAGCGCCCCGACTGGTGCCTGTCACGCCAGCGGGCCTGGGGTGTGCCGATGACAATTTTCTTCAACAAGGCAACGGGCGAGCCTTTGCGCGATCAGGGTGTGATTGACCGGGTTGTCGCAGCCATGCGTGAAGAGGGGGCCGATTGCTGGTTCTCGTCTGATGCATCGCGCTTTCTGGGGCCAGACTACAATCCCGATGATTATGAGCGGGTGACAGATATTCTGGATGTCTGGTTTGATTCCGGGTCAACGCATTCTTTCGTTCTGGAACAGCGCGATGATCTGCAAAGCCCGGCCGACCTGTATCTTGAAGGCTCGGACCAGCATCGCGGGTGGTTCCATTCATCGCTTTTGCAATCCTGTGCCACGCGCGGCAAGGCCCCCTACAAGGGTGTTCTGACCCATGGGTTTGTCCTGGATGAGCAGGGCCGCAAAATGTCGAAATCACTCGGCAATGTTGTGACACCGCAAAAGGTAATCGACCAGAGCGGTGCCGACATCCTGCGCCTGTGGGTGGTCAGTTCCGACTATTACAATGATCTGCGGATCGGGCCGGAAATCATCAAGCGGACCACTGACAATTATCGCCGGTTCCGCAATACGCTGCGGTATCTTCTTGGCGCGCTGGACGGGTTTACGGCAGATGAGGCGGTATCGCACGACCAGATGCCAGCGCTGGAACGCTGGATGCTGCACCGGCTTGCCGAACTTGATGGCCGCATTCGCGAGATGACCGAGACCTATGATTTCCACGGCATCTTTACCGAGTTGCACACCCTGTGTAACAGCGATCTGTCAGCCTTTTATTTCGAGATCCGCAAAGATCGCCTTTATTGCGATGCGGCGGATTCGATCGAACGGCGCGCCACCCGTACGGTGATGCATGAGGTGTTCAACAGGTTGACCGCATGGCTGGCCCCGATCCTTGCCTTTACCGCTGAAGAGGCATGGCAGTCGTGGGTTGGTGATGTAGAGAATTCGGTGCATCTGCGCAGCTATGATCCGGTGCCGCCAGAATGGTTTGACCAGTCGGTTGCCGCCCGTTGGGAGGGCATCCGCCGGACCCGCCAGGTGGTGACCACTGCGTTGGAGGCAGCGCGCAATGACGGGGCCATCGGTGCGTCGCTTCAGGCCGCACCAACAGTGCATGTAAGCGAAGATATTGCAGGTCTGTTCGAGGGAGAGGATGCAGCGGCGCTGTTCATAACCTCGGGCGCGACAATCTCGTGCGATGCGGCCCCTGCCGATGCATTCCGTGTTGAAGGCATTGATGATGTGGCGGTTGTCTTTGCCACTGCCGATGGTGGCAAATGCGCCCGCTGCTGGAAAATCACCCCTGAGGTGAGCGAAGAAGACGGTATCTGCAATCGCTGCAAAGATGTGGTGAATGGATAGTACAGAAGACCATGCGGCGGCAGACAGCGGTGCGATGCGTCGGCGGCTTTTGACACTCGCCGCTATCGTGATCGGTCTTGATCTGGTCAGCAAACAGGTGATGCTGGCGCTGATTTTTGATCCGCCGCGGCGAATCGACGTGCTGCCATTCCTGAATTTCGCCCCTGTGTGGAACCCCGGCATCAGCTTTGGCATGCTGGCTGACGGCGGTGATGTGATGCGCTATCTGTTGACAGCGCTGGCGCTGGCGGTTGCCGGGTGGCTGATTTGGAAGGTGCCGCAGTTTCAGCGGCTCGAACGCCTTGGCGCTGGCTTGATTGCCGGCGGCGCAATCGGCAATGCGATTGACCGGCTCCGCTTTGGCAAAGTGGTTGATTTTATCGACGTTTACGTACAAACATGGCATTGGCCGGCGTTCAATATTGCGGATGCCGCGATTACCATCGGGGCCGGCCTTTGGATATGCAGTATCCTTGTGGAACGGGAGACCGACTCATCATGACGCCCAGCCAGTTACAGCGCGGCAATATTGTTAATCCGGGTGCGGGCCTTCGCCGCCTTGCCTCCAGCATTATGCTGCTGTCTGCCGTTGGCATGATCACTGCTGGATGCTCAGATTTTCGGCGCGCGATCGGTGAANCAAAATCTGCNCCGGACGAGTTTGAAGTGGTGGTTCGCCCGCCTTTGTCGCTGCCACCAAGTTTTGCGGCCTCAGCCTCTGCCCTGACCGAGGACAGNGCGGGCACTNTAACGCAGGCTGGCGCNGGCCTTGCCGATGACGGGGAAGGTGATGCGCGTTCGCGTGCGGCAAATATCTTGGGTTCGGGTGAATCCGCCGTTGGCGATGGCTATGGCGAGCTGTTCAATTTTGGGTCTGTGCCGGTCAATATCCGGGAAAAGATTGACGAGGAAACATACGGCATCAGGTTCGAACGACGCCTGCCGCTGCAGGTGCTTTTTGGTGGTCTTCCTGATATTGGACCGATTCTCGACAAGGTGTCGGAAGACAAACGCCTCCGTCAGAATNTGCGCAGTGGCTTGATGCCGGCTGACGGTGCCACCCCCGGCATAGATGCACAGACCGACGAGCCTGTCAGCGTCGGCGACTAGGCTGGCGACCGGGCGCGATGGGNCAGATCCGGCAACTCCCNGATACGCTTGTTGANCAGATTGCAGCTGGTGAGGTTGTTGAACGNCCGGCCAGTGCGCTCAAGGAACTTGTTGAAAACGCGCTCGATGCTGATGCACACCGCATTCGNGTGACGCTGCGCCGCGGCGGTATTGACGAGCTGCTGGTCAGTGATGACGGGCACGGTATGTCACCGGATGATCTGTCGCTTGCCGTGCGCCGGCACGCCACGTCCAAATTGCCGGATGGCCGGCTGGATGATATCCGGTTTCTTGGTTTTCGCGGTGAAGCCCTGCCGTCTATCGGCGCGGTGTCACAGCTGCGTATCACCTCGGTGCAGGCTGATGATCCGCATGCCTGGCAGATTGAGGTGAATGCCGGCAGGCTGACCCCGCCGCAACCAGCTGCCCTTGCCACCGGAACACAGGTGATGGTGCGCCAGCTTTTCAAGGCGGTGCCGGCGCGTCTCAAATTTCTGAAGACCGAGCGCACTGAACAGGGACGCTGTCTTGATGTGATGCGCCGTCTGGCGATGGCCTGGCCAGCGGTCGGTTTCTTTCTGTCAGGCGATGATCGCACCTTGCTTGACCTTGCGCCTTGCAGCGATGACATGGCCGGACGTGCGCGCAGACTGGCCGATGTCATGGGGCGCGGCTTTGCGGATGAGGCGGTCAGGATCGATGCACAGCGCGATGGGGTGGAGTTGTCCGGACTGGCAAGCCTGCCCACAATGAACCGCCCGACACCGGCGGCGATATATCTGTTCGTCAATGGCAGGCCGGTACAGGACCGCTCGCTGCTGGGGGCAATCCGGGCCGGTTATGGCGATACGCTGCCGCGCGGGCGTCACCCGATGGCCGCATTGTTTCTGTCAGTGCCGGTTGAAGCGCTGGATGTAAATGTCCATCCGGCAAAGACCGAGGTCCGCTTTCGCGATGCTGCCGGTATACGCTCTCTGCTGGTCGGTGCGATCCGGGGCCAGTTGCAGCATGAAGGGGTGCGAACAACAGCCGAAGGCGGCGAGGCGGCGACCCGCTTGATGGGGGCGGCCCTGCCAACGGGGGGCACGGGTATGCGCGGTTTTTCAGCGCCGCCTGCCGCGCGTTATGCAGTGCCGCCAGCTGACTGGCAGTCACCTGTTGGCCAGCCTTCCGACATCTCAACTGCAACAGACCCGGCAGGCAATCCGGCAGGATTGATGCCCGACCTGCCACCGGCAGCGCGGCCGGCCGGCCGGCCGCATGATGCTGACATGCCCGTGCCTGATGGCAGCCTGCTGGGCGCAGCGCGGGCGCAGCTTCACAAGACCTATATCGTTGCCGAGACAGATGACGGGATCACCTTTATCGACCAGCATGCGGCACATGAACGCCTTGTCATGGAACGGATGAAAGCGGCGATGGCAGCTGACGGGGTGGCCGTGCAGGCACTGCTGCTGCCCGAAGTGGTTGAACTGCCGGATGACCAGCGCGCGGCTGTTCTGGAAGCCGGGTCTTTTCTGGCCGATCTGGGGCTGGAGGTCGAACCCTTTGGCGAAGGTGCGGTTCTTGTTCGCGGGGTGCCGGCGATGCTGGGTACGCCTGATGCTGCGCAGCTTGTCCGCGATATTGCCGAGGAACTGGTTGAACTTGGTGGCAGCCAGACACTTGAAGACCGCCTGTCCCATGTTCTGGCGACGGTTGCCTGTCATGGCTCGGTGCGGGCTGGACGTGCGTTGAATGATGCCGAGATGAATGCGTTGCTTCGCGAGATGGAGGTCACGCCGCTGTCAGGCCAGTGCAACCACGGGCGGCCCACCTGGGTGCGCCTGTCACTTGCTGATATTGAACGCCTGTTCGGGCGGCGCTAGCCGCTGGTGCGACCAAGAAAATGCACCAGTGCGCGGCCATAACGCCGGGCCACCAGCAATTCAAGTCCCGCTGCGGCAAGGGTGTCTGCATCCATGGTTTCGTCATTGCCTGTCTCGATGATGATCAGCGCATCATCGCCCAGCGCGCCAATTCGCATCAGCTGCTGCGTGGCCGCCAGCCCGTCACCACTGCCATAAGGGGCATCGGCCAGCAACAATGTAGCCGGATCACCATGCCAACGTGCCAGTGTCAGGGCATCACCGGCGATCACGCGGCTGTCGTCAGCCCGGTCCAGCCGGCTGATGTTCTGGCGCAGCGCCGCAAGTGCCTGCTGGTCGCGTTCTATGAAACTTGCGAAGGCACAGCCACGGCTCAGCGCCTCCAGCCCCAAGGCCCCGGTGCCAGCAAATGCGTCAATGATGATGGCCCCGTCCACAACCTCGCCAAAACGGCCCCCGGCAAGGATGTTGAACAGTGATTCGCGGGTCCGATCAGCGGTCGGCCTTGTTCCGGCGCCCGCGGGCAGGGCCAGCTTTGTGCCGCGATGACGGCCGGCTATGATCCGCATGGGTGTGTCGTCCTTTTGATGGTCCTGCTGTGCGCGACGGGCGTGACGTGTGGTCCGGTGCAGCCGCGTTTCTGCCCGATCCGGCTTTGCCTGACCCGGCTTTGCCTGATCCCGTTCTGCCTTGCCCCGTTTTACCTGGTCCCGTTTTGCCAGAGGTTCTGTTGAATGCTGTTGTGCCACTCGATGCACGGCGTGGCTTTGCTGTGCCGGTTTGCGGGGTTGGGGCCTCGATGCCCAGCTGGTCGGCAATGACCCGCGCCTTTACCTCTTCAACGCCGCCGGNAGGAATATCACCCAGCAGAAAAGGCCCGTAGGAAACGCGGATCAGACGGCCAACATGATGGCCAAGATGTTCCATGATCCNGCGTACTTCGCGGTTCTTGCCTTCGCGGATTGCGACTGTCACCCAGGCATTGCTGGTCATCTGGCGGTCCAGCCGCGCGCTGACCTCTCCATAGCGCACACCATCAATGGTTATGCCATCGGCAATGCTGGCAAGGGCGGCGGGATCCACGCGGCCTTGCACCCGCACCCGGTATTTTCGGCTCCATCCGGTGCTTGGCAGCTCCAGATGCCGGGCCAGCCCACCATCATTCGTCAACAGGATCAGCCCTTCGGAATCCATGTCCAGCCGGCCAACCGACAAGACGCGCGGCAGCCTGTCTGCCAGCGCATCGAAAATGGTNTCACGGTCTTTCTCGTCGCGGTCCGTNACCACCAGCCCGCGTGGNTTGTGATAGCGCCACAGCCGCGCCGCCTCGCGCGTTGGCAATGGCTTGCCATCAACGGTGATCTCATCCGCGGCGGTGACATTCAATGCCGGGCTGGCAATCACATCGCCGTTCACAGTTACGCGCCCATCAAGAATGCGCGCTTCTGCCTCGCGGCGCGAACAGACACCGGCGCGGGCGATATGTTTGGCGATGCGTGCTGGTGCGNTGCCGCTGTCGAAGCTGAAAGTGGGTTTGTCTGACATGCCGCTGGTGTAGTCGTAATTGGCCGGCTTTGCAAATACGGCGCGCTATGCGAAAACCGGAGGCATGACAGGTTCACGCGCACAGCCCGATATAATGGCCCGCCTTCTTGACGAGGCAGCGGCAGCAGCACGCAGCGGCGAGGTGCCGGTGGCCGCTGCCATAACCGATACCAGGGGGGCGATCATCGCGCTGGCGCGCAACCGGATGCGTGAGAATGGCAATGCGCTGCATCACGCTGAAATACTGGCGATTGAGGCAGCGATGGCCACCCTCGGGCAAAGCCGGCTGGACGGGCTTGATCTGTGGGTAACGCTTGAGCCGTGCACCATGTGCGCTGGTGCCATTGCACATGCGCGTATCAGGCGGCTGTATTTTGGTGCACGTGATCCGAAGGCGGGCGCGGTTGAGTCAGGCGTCCGCTTTTTTGACAGCGCGGCCTGTCACCATCGNCCGGATATCTATGGCGGGCTGTCAGAAAAGGCCGCAGNTGAACAGCTGCAAGCATTCTTCGCNGCNCGTCGCTGACNGGTCGCGGTCAGCCNGCGGCAATATCCTTGCGGAAAAATCCCTCTGGCCAGTCGATGCAGTCAACCGCTTCATAGGCGGTGGNGCGCGCGCTGGCAGGACTGTCGCCAAGACCTGTCACCGCCAGCACCCGTCCGCCATGTGCTGTCACCTGACCCTCATCATCAATCTTTGTGCCCGCATGAAACAGAATGGCCCCTTCGGTCCGTTCGGCCTCGACCAGTCCGGTGATGGTGCTGCCNTTNTCATAATGTTCGGGATAGCCGCGCGTGGCCATGACCACGGTCACAGCATGGGTGGAGGTCNAGCGTAGTGACAGGTTGGCCAATGTGCCTTCAACAGTCGCCAGCATGGCCGTGACAATGTCCGAGCGCAGCCGCGGCAGAATCACTTGCGCTTCGGGATCGCCAAACCGGCAGTTGAACTCGATCACCTGCGGTCCGGTTGCTGTCAGCATCAGGCCAACATACAGGATGCCGCGATAGGGCGTGCCCTCTGCGGCAAGGCCGCTTGCCAGCGGTTGGACAATCTGATCCATCACCTGTTGCTGCAACGCCTCGTCCAGACGCGGTGCTGGTGATATCGCCCCCATGCCGCCGGTGTTTGGTCCCTGATCATTGTCAAAGGCGCGTTTGTGATCCTGTGCGCTGCCGATGAACAGGGCTGTCGGGCCGTCGACCAGNGCGAACAGNGATGCCTCCGGGCCGCTGATCCGGTCTTCGACCAAGACTGTGCTGCCAGCCCTGCCAAAGCGCCCGCCCAGCATGGCCTCGGCAGCTTCGATCGCTTCATCTGCGCTGTCAGCAACAACNACGCCTTTGCCAGCAGCAAGGCCGTCAGCCTTTATCACGCAGGCACCGCCGGCCGCCTCNACAGCCGCGCGNACCGATGTCATGTCACTGCAGGCNGTAAAACCGGGCTGCGGAATGTTGTATCGCGCGCAGGCCTGACGGGCGAATTCCTTTGATCCTTCCAGTGCAGCGGCNGCCTTGCGCGGGCCAAATGCCCGGTGNCCTGCTGCCTCCAGCCTGTCGACAAGTCCCCCGACAAGAGGGCCTTCGGGACCGATCACCACAAGATCAGGCCCTTCATCATCTGCCAGTGCCAACAGCGCGTCATGATCCTCTATATCGACATCCACGCACACACCAAGTGTGGNCATTGCATCNCTGCCGGGTGCAATGACCAGCCGNTCAGTAAGGGGNGATGCCGCTATGGCCCATGCCAGTGCATGTTCGCGGCCGCCACTGCCGATAAGTAGGATGTTCATAGCTGAATCCATTGTCTTTCAGGGTTATGCTGGGGGTGCCCTTGTTGCNTGAAGGCGCGTGCTGGAACGNGGCAGGCAAAGCCGGTTGCCCNNCCGGNAATATGGCATAAGATCGGGGTGTGAACAAAGAGGTCCTTTACCATGCCTGTTGAGCCGGATTTTCCCGTCGAATCCCCGCCTGCTGATGATCGGGGGTCGAACGCACCGTTTCTGACGGTCAGCGAACTTGCCGGCCGCCTGAAAGCGACTGTCGAGAACGCCTTTGATTTCGTGCGTGTGCGGGCCGAAATCTCGCGTCCGACCCGCGCGGCATCGGGTCATGTCTATTTTACCCTGAAGGATGACCGCAGCACGCTTGATGCGGTGTGCTGGAAAACAGTGGCTGGCAAACTGGCTGTGCAGCCGGAAGAAGGGCTTGAGGTGATTGTCACCGGCAAGCTGACAATTTATGGCGGCCGGTCAAAATACCAGATCATCGTTCAGCAGATGGAAATCGCCGGCGAGGGGGCGATGCTGAAGCAGCTTGAAGAACGCCGCAAGCGTCTGGCGGCTGAAGGGCTGTTTGATGCGGACCGAAAAAAGATGCTGCCCCGTATGCCGATGGTTATCGGCGTGGTCACCAGCCCCACNGGNGCCGTCATTCGCGATATTCTGCACCGGCTGACTGACAGGTTCGGCGTGCATGTCTTGCTGTGGGGCACGCTTGTCCAGGGGACTGATGCGGCAGGTCAGGTGGCGTGGGCCGTGCGCGGATTCGATGCCATGCCAACAGACGGCGCGGTGCCGCGTCCTGATCTGTTGATCGTGGCGCGCGGTGGCGGATCACTGGAAGATTTGTGGGCCTTCAATGAGGAAGAGGTGGTACGCGCTGTTGCTGATTGCACGATTCCTGTGATCTCGGCCATCGGTCATGAAACCGATACAACGCTGATCGATTTTGCCGCNGACCAGCGGGCACCGACACCGACAGCTGCCGCTGAAATGGCAGTGCCGGTGCAGGCTGAATTGCTGGCAAGGCTTGCCGAGACAGATGCCCGGTTGCAGCGCGGTATCGGTGGCAGGCTGGACAATGCCGGACAGGNGCTGCGTCTTGCGGTGCGCGGCCTGCTGGACCCAGGCGAGATGGTGGAACGCCGCGCCCAGGCGCTTGATCTGGCGCTGGCGGGTCTGGATCGCGGGGTGGANCGCCGGCTGTCTGATCTGCTGTTGCGCNTATCAGGGCTGGCAGCAAGGTTGCGCCCGCCGGAACGGCTTATTGCCGGTTTTGGGTCTGATNTTGGCAATTTCGGGGGGCGTCTGAATCAGGCAGCANCCGGGTTTCTTGATCGTCAGACGGCGGTACTGGAATCCGCAGCAAGGCTGTTGTCGGCCAATTCCTTCGAACGCGTNCTGGACCGGGGATTTGCNCTGGTGACNACGCCTGACGGACAGGCGCTGAAACGCAGTGCCGAGGTGGAGCCTTCAGCCAATGTCACGATCCGGTTTGCTGATGNNAGCCGTGCCGCCCGGATGGATGAAGACGCGGCAACCGCCAGCGAAACGCCAGTAAAGAATCCGGCAAAGAATTCGGCAAAGAAGCCTGCCGAAAAGAGCGTCAAGGAAATGGGCAAAAAGCCGGACAAAAAAACAGGTGGCCCTTCAGACAATGGTCAGGACAGCCTGTTCTGATTCGNTTCCAGCNTGTTCTGATCCGTNTATTGTATCGACGTGACTGCCNGTCTTCTGGCGATGCTGCCGGGAGCCGGGAGCCGGGATGAGGGCTGGCAAATGGTGTCTAGATATTNTTNCCCCAGCGGCGATGTGGCCAGAACCATTGTTCGGGACGCGCACGAATCCAGCCTTCAATGGTTGTGTTGATCTGGCTTGCTGCGGCCAGTATGGCTGCATCGCTGTCATCGTCTGGCAATTCAACCGGCGGCGAGATGGTAACNCGGAAATGGCATCCNCCCGTACGTTCGGTGTGCATATAGATCAAGGGCACATCCTTGCGGATTGCCANTTTTATGTGGCTGATTGATGTCTGCGCCGGATGCCCGAAAAAGGGAACGGCCATACCTTCGCGAAGCTGCTGGTCAACAAGCAGACNCATCATCTGGCCCTTGCGCAACGCGCTGACCATGCCCAGCGCAGCTTCGCGCCCTTTTCGAAAGATATCACCGCCATAATGCGCCTGGCGTCTCTCCAGCAAGCCGGACAGAAGCGGGTTGTTCAATGGACGATAAATCGCGGCCACCTTGTGGCCCACCGACAAGGCGGCATAGGGGCCGGTTTCCCAGTTCCCGATATGCGCCCCCACCAGAAAGGCACCGGACTGCAGCCNCTGCAGATTGTCCAGCCCGGCAAATTCGATTCGNCCGCTGGCAGCGATGCGCTGCATATGGGGAAATTCTCCGACCACACGCCCGAAATTATTCCACATGCCTGACAGGATACGGCGCTGTGTGGCTGTATCCAGNCCGGGCATCGCCAATGCCAGATTGCGCNGTGCCCGGCCCTGCCACGGGGTCAGCGGACCGATTGCCGAAAAAAGCGCACCCATCGCGGCACTGCTGGCGGCCGGAGGCAACAGGCGTGTGACCCCGAACAGGGATAGCGCCAGCGCGGCTTCCAGCGGCCAGAAAACAAGGCGCCTGATCTGGCGCAGGAACAGACGCACCGGCTCAGTCATCAATCGCGCCCCTCAGAAACAGCCTGTTTGCGATCATCCGTTTCGGAAGGGCGCAGACCCGTCTCTATGGCCNGCAACAGCGCATCAGCATCGTCCGGCTGGATCGACACGGGCAGCAATGTTACGCGTTCGCGCCAGTCGCCGGGCAGGCGAATCCAGTCCTTGTGTGTGGTGATCATCTCGGCACCGTGGCGATGCGCCTCTTCCTGGATACGCGACAGGTCATGCGGCGAATAGGGGTGGTGATCGGCAAAGGACAGGCGCTGTGCGATCTGCGCGCCAGCTGCCTCCAGGCTGTCAAACATGCGGGCTGGTCTGCCAATGCCGGCAAAGGCCAGAAGCGGCGTGCCGGCAAGGGAGTCAACTACATCCTGGTCAATCTGCGTTGTGACATGATGCACTGGCAGCCGGTCACCGATACGTGCGCCGGTCCCGCTGCTGTCTGCCCCGTTGATAATCGCCAGATCCAGCATCGAAAGGCCTTTTCGCCACCCGGTACGCAATGGCCCGGCAGGGATCAGCCAGCCATTGCCAATTCCGAAGCCACCATCAAAAACACCAACNCGCAGCTGCTTTTCCAGATGCGGGTTCTGCANNCCGTCATCCATGATGATGACGTCATGCAGTCCGCGGGCCTCAATCAGACGGACCCCGGCAACNCGGTCACGCGCCACCACAACGTCGCGTGTATCCGCCATCATCAGCGGTTCATCCCCGCAGTCATCTGCAGTATGGACCGTTCCGTCCACCCAAACAGGGCCGCGCAGCTGGCCGCCATATCCCCGCGANAGGATTACCGGCTGCCAGCCCCGGCTTGCCAGACTGTCATACAGCCAGCTGACAATTGGTGTCTTGCCGGTGCCGCCGGCCCCCAGATTGCCAATGCAGACAACGGGCAGGGCGGCGCGGACGGGGCGGGCCAGGCTGTCGCGCANCAGNCTGCCTATCGCCCACAGCGCTGACAGTGGCAGCAGCAATACAGCACGCCAGCCCCGGTCTGCCCAATATGACGGTGTCTTTATCATCTGTTCCTTTTGGTGGTCTTCATCACCTTGAGGATTGATCTTGCCGCCAATTGTGGCCGCTTACCAGCCTCGGTGGCAAATTTGCGTGCCACAACCGCCAGTCGCCTGGCGGCAGCGGCATCGCAGGTTGCNGCGATGGCTGCTTCGGCAAGGCTGTCAGCATCGGTCACNCTGCGTAAAAGTCCACGCGCGGCAAGCGCATCGAATTCGGCCTTGTTCTTGAAGATGTGCGGTCCGCTGATCACCGGCAGGCCTGCGGCCGCTGGTTCAATCGGGTTGTGACCACCACGCGGCGCAAGTGACCCGCCAAGAAAAACCGCATCGGCAACCGCAAACATGCTGTCCATCTCGCCAAGCGTATCAACGATATAAAGGCTGTGTGCNGGGNCGGGGGCNGGNNCTTCGGTGCGCCGGGCATATGATGCTCCGGCATGTTTGGCGAGGGATGCAATCTCGCTGCCNCGATGCGGATGTCGCGGTGCCAAAAGACACATCCAGCCCTCACCCAGCTTTGCAGCCGCGGCAAGAATTACTTCCTCTTCACCTTCATGGGTTGAAGCAGCCAACAGAATTTTTCGTCCAGATGCTGCGCTGGTGATCTGATGGACCAGCGACGGATCAATAACCGGCGTTGCGGCTGGCAGCTTCAATGANCCGCCGACTGTGATAACGGCGCGCGGTGTGCCAAGCGCGGCNAAGCGGTCAGCCTGCACCGTGTCGACAGTCAGCACCTGCTGCGGAGTCTTGAAAACCTCACCAGCCAGTGCCGTCCGGCGCTGCCATCTGGCAAAGGCGCCATCTGACATCTGTGATGATACAAAGACCACCGGAATTTGCCGCTGTGCGGCGCGGGTGATCAGGTTCGGCCAGAAGTCGGATTCCAGAAAAATGGCAGCGCGCGGTTGTGTGGCATCCAGAAAACGGTCAACAAGTTGCGGATGATCCAGCGGCTGATACAGATGCGCAATCTCTGCATCCATGTTGGCATGCGACGCGGCTTCAATGCGCGCCGCAGCTGTCACCGTGTTCGTGGTGACCAGATAGGGACCGTGATCGCCGGCCTGAACCAGAGCGCGGATCAAGGCAAGGGCAGCCATAGATTCACCAACGCTGACCGCATGCAGCCATACGGGGTTTTCCGGCAGTCCCGACCGGTGATGATAGAGGCCAAACCGTTCGTCAAGGCGCTGCGCATCTTCTTTGCCCTTGCGGGCGCGCAGTCGGGTGATCAGCGGCAGGAAAATGCGGGCCAGATGCCAGGCCAGATTATAGCGTCTCAATGGGCCGCTGATAACGCTGACGGCAAGGTTGTTGCCTGTCTGGCCGGCAGCTGGGCTGGTGTCTTTCGGATTGATCATGACGCAGTATCGAGCGGCGGCTGTCCGGTCAGGGCATCGGCCTCGGCGGTTACCCTGTCCAGTGCGGCATCAAGTGCAAGGCGGGCATCTTCCAGATCATCTCGCCCGCCCGATGCTGGCGGCGCAATGGCGTCTCCAACAACGAACACCCCGCGGGTAAAGGGTTTGGGGATCATCAGCCGGTCCCAGCTTCCCGCCCGCCAGCACCGTTCCACCGACCATGCCACGGGCAGAATGGGTTTGCCGGCAAGATGGGCCAATGCCACTGGCCCCATGGCTGTTTTTCGCGCTGGCCCCCGCGGCCCGTCAGGCGTGATTGTCGGAATGCCACCTTCATCCAGAATGCGTTTCATCTTGCGCAGGCCCGATGCGCCGCCGCGGTTGGAACTGCCCCACACCGTGTTCACCCCGAAATGATTGACCGTATGCGCAATGATCCGTCCATCAACATGCGTTGACTGCAAGGCGGTCAGGCGGTGTTTGCGCGGCCACAGAAATACCATCGATAAAAGGCGTTCATGCCAGAAGACCAGAATGAAGCCTTGGTGATCGGCAAGAATGGCATCCAGTTTTTCCGGCGCATGTCGCCGCCACCTGACACTTGCCAGCAACAGGGCGATCACCAGCGCCGCAATCCAGCTTATGATGAACATGCCGGCCCGGGTGCGTTTGAGTTGTTTCAGCATGGATGATCTTGTCTGCTGGCGCGGCAATGACAGGGGTTGAGAAGGTCGCCATCTTGGGCGATCCCTGCAATTGGTTATAGCGACGATCCGGCACTGCGTCCACTATCGCTGCCCATCGTTTGCAACGGGGCCCTTAGGCTGGCAGGAACAGGTAATCGCTGGCAGCCCCGATATCGGCAACCGGCAACAGGCTGAAATCATCGGCAAAGCGATATGCCTTGTAGCCATTGCCGGTGAAGGTGGCGAACAACATCTGTGCCGATTCGCCAAACCGCTGTGCCCGGCTTTCGTCAATTTCGACATACCATACCGGCCGGACAGTCTTTAACAGGTTCGGGGCACCATCCACTACCAGCTGTTCTGCCCCTTCGACATCCATCTTCACGACATCGATACTGTCAATTCCGTTATCTGCCAGAAAATCATCAAGACGTCTGGTCGGGACTGATTCTGAAAATGCATCCCCGGCAGCGTCGTCGCCAATATGTGATAATCCGACCCGCAATGATCCGGATGCCTTTACCGGTGTTTGCAGCATCACGCTGCCTGTGGTGTTGCTCAGCGCGATTTTGTGGCGTTGTACCTGCCGCATCCGCCGGGTAACGATCTCCAGAATGCTGAACACATAGGATGACGGCTCGAACGCCAGTACCATCCGCGGCTTTTGGCCTGCCTTTGCAAAGGCACGCGTAAAGGCACCAACATTTGCGCCGATATCTAGCACTGCCGGGTTCGGGTTTGGTGATTGCGCCAGAATGGCATCGGCCACGCCGTGGAGGCGGCGGTCATTCCAGGTGCGCCACAACAAGGCAAGCCAGCGCGCCTTCTGACCAAAGGAATAGCTGTCATTGGAAAGGATCGGTGTGGACTGGATCATCGGCCTACAAAGCTGCCTTAAACATAAACAAGTCTAGGTAATACATCCGAATGGAATCCCGGTCACCTGCAATCTGCCAGAGCCGCATCTTTGGCCACTATTTACAGATATGACATGCGACCCAATATTCTGCTTCTGGACGGCAGTCGGGTTAATGTGGCACGTTCTGACGCGGGCATGGTGGCCCTGACTGGAGACAAGATCTGTCTGACAATCCGCAAAACCGCAGCGCGCAGACGCCTCGTAACGAAATGGATGGTCGTACTGTTATGCGGCGTATCCTGACTGGCTGGGTGCGACCATATATGGCGAGGCTCATTGGTGCCTTGTTGCTGATGGCTGTGGTCGCGGCATCTGCTGCTGCCTATCCCTTGCTGACACGGCATATTTTCAATGCGCTTGCTGATGGTCGCGCTGTCGAGGTGATATGGGTGGCACCGCCACTGATTATCGTTCTGGCGCTGGTCAAGGGTGTTGCGCTGTTCTTGCAGACAGTTCAGGTGAATGCATTGGCGTTGCGTGTGACCACCGACCTGCAAAAGGACATGGCGCGCGCCCTGATTGTTGCCGATCTTGGTGTGCTGACGCGCGAGCCTGCCGGGGCCTTCATGTCGCGGATCATGAATGACCTGAATCTTGTGCGCGAGGCTGCGGTACGTCTGGCCAATAATCTGGTGCGTGATGTCCTGACGGCGCTGGTGCTGATTGCCACAATGATCTGGCTGGACTGGTTGATGGCGCTTGTCGTTCTGGCGGTTTATCCGATTGCATTGCAGCCAGTTATTCGCATTGGTGCCCGCCAGCGCCGGGCCTCGGGCAATCTGCAGGAACATATGGAAGGGGTGACATCGCTTCTTGCCGAAACCTTGCAAGGTGCGCGTATGGTCAAGGCCTATCAGCTGGAAGAGGCTGAAACGCGCCGGACACGTCTTGCCTTTGACGGGCTGTATACGCGGCTGGTCAGTCTTCTGACTGGCCGGGCAAAGATTGATCCGATCCTGGAAGTTGTTGGCGGCGTGGCGGTTGGCGGTGTGATCGCGCTGGCTGGCTGGCGGGTGTCTGCCGGATATCTGGCCGTCGGTGATGTGATTGCCTTTATCACCACGCTGATCCTGCTGGTGCAGCCGGTGCGCGCTATCGGCACGCTGAATGCTGTGACCAACGAGGCGATTGCCGCTGCTGACCGTGTGCTGCAGCTGCTGGACCGTCCAAATCTTGTTACCGACGCTGATGGCGCGCCAGACCCGGGTCGCGTGAAGGGCGACATCCGCTTTTCTGATGTTGGCTTTGCCTATGATTCCGATGGGGCAGACAGCGAGACCATACCCGCGCTTGTAAATGTCGATCTGGATATAGAGGCTGGCCAGACAGTGGCGCTGTGCGGACCCAGCGGATCGGGAAAGAGCACAGTGATCAACTTGCTGCCGCGGTTTTTCGATGCCACTGCCGGGCAGATCAGCATCGATGGCACCGATATCAGGCAGATCAGCATCGACGGGCTGCGCCGCAACCTTGCGCTGGTCAGCCAGGATGCTGTGCTGTTTGATGACACTATCGCCGCCAACATTGCGTTTGGACGCCCGAATGCCAGCCGTGATGACATTGTCAGCGCCGCCAGGGCGGCCGCTGCACATGATTTCATCATGGCGCTGGATGGCGGCTATGATGCACCGGTCGGCACTATGGGCAATCGGTTGTCTGGCGGCCAGCGACAACGGATCTCAATTGCGCGTGCCATGCTGAAAGATGCACCGATCCTGCTGCTTGACGAGGCCACAGCCGCACTGGATGCAGAATCCGAACAGCAGGTGCAGGATGCGCTGGCCCGGCTTCAGCAGGGGCGCACAACGCTGGTCGTTGCGCACCGCCTGTCCACTATTCAGGATGCGGACCAGATTCTGGTGATGGATGGCGGCACGATTGCCGAACGCGGAACGCATTCGGCGCTGGTGGCACAAGGCGGATTATATGCGCGGTTGAGCCAGCTGCAGTCGCTTGGCAACGGGGCGTGAACCGCATCCCGGACGTGATCAGGACCAGACGTGGATGCCGATGATTTCTATTCGCGCCGCAGAATGCTGTCGGTCAGACGCACTGCCCACCCTTTTGCCTGAAAATCGCGGGTGACCTGTTTAGGGTCATAGATATTGTCCACCCAGTCAAAGAACGCCATGCCCTGATCTTCATACGGAAAGTAAGCGGCAAAAAAGGCATCCAGCAGCCCCGTTTTGGCCTGGCGTACATGACCATATTTCCATGCCAGCTGTTCAGCGGCCTCGCGCGCGGGCCGCTGTTCGACAATCAGCAGATACAGCGCCGACATCAGGCCGGCACGATCAGCCCCTGACTTGCAATGCATCAGGGCAGGTGTGTGTATTTCGGTGAACAAGATTCGTGCCGCATGCAGCATCGCCTTGTCGGGCGCGGCGCGTGACCGCGCGGTAAAGTCCAGCAAGGTGATGCCGGCCTTGGCGCAAGCTTCTGCCTCAAGTTGCCAGCCGCCGTCACCGCGTGGGCCACGCAGATTGACTATTGTCCGGATTCCCTGCGCAGCAGCGGCACGCACGCGCCGCGGTCCTGGCTGGTTGGACCGGTACATGCCCGGCGCAATCTCATGAAAATTATGCCACCAGACACGCAGGAAGCCATGGTCCTTGAAGATCAGCTCTGTCCAGTCGCGCAGCCCGCGCCGCGAGGCTGGCGGGGCGAGGAAATTCATGATCCGGCGACCATCATGCCGTCGATCCGCAGTGATGGCGCGGCAGTGCTTTTGCGCATATCGATATCGTTGGCACGTGTGATGGCCATAAACATGTCCTTCAGATTGCCGGCGATGGTGGCCTCGCTGACCGGATGCCCGACCTTGCCGCCACTGATCCAGAAGCCGGCCGCACCACGGCTGTAATCGCCTGTAATCATGTCTACTGAACTGCCCATCATTTCGGTCACCAGAAAGCCTTCATCGATATCGGCAATCAGGTCATCAAGGCTGATATCGCCGTTTTCCAGATAGAAATTCGATGATCCGGGGGAAGGCGCGCTGCCCATGCCGCGTGCGGCCTGGCCGTTTGGCGTCAGTCCCAGTTTTGCGGCTGAGGCAATATCAAGGAACCAGCTTTTCAGCACACCATCTTCCACCATGGCCTGCTTTTGGACGGGCAGGCCTTCCCCGTCAAACAATCGTGAGGCCATGCCGCGTGGGCGCAGCGGGTCATCAATAAATGTCAGGCCACTGCTTGTTATCTGTTCGCCCATGCGGTCTTTCAGGAAACTGGTGCCGCGTGCAATGGAGGCACCGTTGATGGCCCCGGCCAGCGTGCCGACAATCGATCCGGACACACGCTGGTCATAAATGACAGGAAACTGGCCTGTGGGCGGTTTTTGTGGACCGAGACGCGACAGGGTACGCGCAGCGGCACTTTTGCCGATGGCTTCTGGCGAGTCGAGATCTGCGCCATAGACGGCGGCGCTGTAATCATAGTCGCGTTCCATTGCCCCGTCTTTTTCAGCAATCACAACGGCTGAAAACCCTTGCGAGGACCGTTTGTAGTTTGCCGAAAAGCCGTTGCTGGTGGCGATCATCATATGCGCTTCGCCATGGCTGGCTGAACCGCCCTCGGAATTGGTGATCCCGGCATTGTCCAACGCAGCGGCCTCAACTGTGGTGGCTGTACGGGTCAGCGCCTCAACCGCGGGTATGGCGGGATCGTACAGATCAATCTCGGGAAGGTCGCTCGCCACCTCATCGCCTGTTGCCAGACGCACATAGGGGTCTTCGGGTGCGACCTTCGCCATGGCTACGGCGCGCGCGGCAAGCTCGGTGATGCTGTCCTTGTCCAGCTGGCTGGTCGACACTGACGCATTGCGCTTGCCAACAAACACCCGCAGCGCAGCGCCGACATCTTCTGATCGCTCAGCCGATTCAACCTTGCCCAGACGGACAGTAACAGAGGTACCTTCACTTCGTGACATGCCAGCATCGGCACCGTCGGCACCGGCGGCGCGGGCCGCGTCAAGAAGTTGCGAAATAAGGGATTCAGTATCATTGCTCATAATACCCCCGAGATAACGCGTGCTTGGACCGGTTTCAAGCATCAGACGCACCTTACAGGCCATAATCCGACGAACCTTGCATCAAAAGTCTAACAGCAGTATCAACGAATCCATGACATATCGCATTTTCATCGATGGTGCTGTCGGCACAACGGGCCTGCAGGTACAAGACCGGCTGGACGCACACCCGGGCGTCAGCGCCGCTGTGCTTGACGATGATTTGCGCAAGGACAGCAATGCCCGGCGGGCGATGATGGCCGAAAGNGATATCACCATCCTGTGTTTGCCTGATGATGCAGCGCGCGAGTCAGCAGCCCTTGCGANTGAGCTTGGCGCGCGTGTGATCGATGCCTCTTCGGCACACCGGACCGCANANGACTGGGCGTATGGNTTTGCTGAACTGGCCCCNGATTCTGCTGACAAAATCGCNGCAGCGCGGCAGATTTCCAACCCCGGGTGCTATCCGACAGGATTTTTGGCGCTTGCCCGTCCGCTGGTTGATGCCGGTCTGATCGGTGCTGATGCCAAACTGGTAGTGTCCGCGGTCTCTGGCTATAGCGGCGGCGGCAAATCACTGATCGGGCGGCATGAATCAGGCGAAATGGGTGCGCATTCTGCCTATGCGGTGGCCATGGCGCACAAGCATATTCCTGAAATGGTCAGCTATACTGGTCTGGAAACAAAGCCGATCTTCATGCCGTCTATTGGCGCTTTTTATGCTGGCATGCTGGTGCATCTGCCGCTGCATGCGGCGCAACTGTCAAAGGCCCTGACGGCTGCAGACATTTATGATGTGCTGGCAGCACATTATGAGGGCGCGGCGCTTGTCAGAATGGGGTCGGCACGTGCCGGTGATCCGGAAACGGCGTCGCTGTATCTGGATGCGGCGGCACTTGCTGGGCAGAATCATATGGAACTGTTTGTCTTTGCAAATGCCGATAACAGCCAGTTCTGGCTGACAGCCCGGCTGGACAACCTGGGCAAGGGGGCTTCAGGTGCTGCTGTCCAGAATATGAATATCGCTCTGGGCCTTGCGCCAACAACCGGTCTGGTTACCTGACGGCAACCTGCCCCGACGCCGATCCTCTGGCCTGCTGTCTGACCCTGAGCCACTATCTGTCTCTCATCTCTTGATCTGGTGTGACTGCGTATAATGACCCTGCTTCCAGACAGTGCATGTTTTCTGCCTGACCAGAGCGAGGCCGCGCGCGCCGCGGATTATCCATATAGTGCGCCTGAAGGGGCCTTCATCCTGGATCGGGGCCAGCTTTATCAGTTCGATGATGCCGCAGTGCTGACGGGCCGCACGGCTGTGCTGTCGGTCGGGTCGAACCGCGCGCCGGTTCAGCTGCGTCGCAAATTCGGTGATGCGGCTGTGGTGCCGGTCACGCCAGCGATACTGCATGATTGTGATATCGTTCATAATGCGGCGATCAGCTATTACGGCGCGGTGTCCTGTACAGCGTTCCCCAGCAAGGGAACCGATGTGCTGCTGAATGTGGCCTGGCTTGATGAAGAACAGCTGGCAATCATGCATACAACCGAGGCCGTGGGTATCGCCTACGATTTCATTCGTTTTTTCAACGGTGTTGTCGGTCATCTGCCGGTACCGGCGGCCGGTGGGGACATTGTTGCGGCGGCCCAGCCCGTTTATGGATATGCATCGTGCAGCGGGGTGCTGGATGCGGGGGGCGGCCAGCCGGCCGGACTTGCTGCGATTGGTGCCCGCCGTCGCCGCTTTCAGACATTGTCGCAGGGCAGTGCTGCTGCGCTGATCAAGGCCCGTACCGGCGCGGCGGCAGATATGCCTACCGAGGGTTTTATTGCTGGCCTTGTGGCAGACCCGTCTGCGCGTCAGGAACTGAACCGCATGCTGGCAGACGCAGCCTTGCATGCCAACGGACCGTGGCAAACCCAGACAGTCACCAGCGATGCCGCGAACCAGTATCTATAGGCAGATGCCTTTTACTGGATCAGCAATTGTCCAGCTGCGCTTATGTGATCAGGCCTGAAATCATCAGCCCGGCAGTCAGCAGCAGACCTGCGTCACGGTTTGATCGGAACAGCCGCAATGCGCCTGCTGGGTCTGCTGCATTGATCTGGCGAACCTGCCACGCCAGATGGAGTGTGGCTGCCAGACCCCCGGCAAGCCATGGTCCCTGTCCCAGCAGCTGCCAAAGCCCTGTCCC